>VSOD01000050.1 GCA_009774655.1 Lachnospiraceae bacterium | reverse complement strand
GGTCCTCAATCTACTGTGCTTTTGCAAGTCAAATTTATATTTTATACAAAATACAATTGCTATTTAACATAATAACACATAAAATTTATTTGTACACCTTTTTTATGTAAATCCTTTTATAATTTTTTGAAAATTTTTACCACTTTTTGATCCGCAGGAAAATACGGTGCAGACGCCTCGGTCCGCGACCTTTGTCCTCGTTAATTTTCCCTGAAAAAATCGACAAAATCCCTTGAATTGTCGATAAATTAGCCATATACAGACCGACACTAGATGTGGTATGATAAAATACAGGAAACAACAATTACTTGTGTTATTTCGACTCGAAAAATATAATAACGTGTACTATTTAATATGTGCAGGTTTTCCTGCATGGATTTGTCAGAAAACTTCATTTTATACATGTTAAACAGAACGTATCACCGGCGTCCGATCACAAAACACAAGCGACAGAAAGGAAAATAATTATGGCAGGCTCATCTTTTGGTACTATTTTTCAGATCTCAACCTGGGGAGAATCCCACGGTGCGGCGCTGGGCGTCGTCGTGGACGGCTGTCCGGCAGGACTGCCACTGGAGGCGGCGGATATTCAGGCTTATCTGGACAGGCGAAAACCCGGCAGCTCCGCCATCACCACCCAGCGTCGGGAGACGGATCAGGTGGAGCTTCTCTCCGGCATCTTCGATGGGCGGACCACAGGCACGCCCATCTCCATGATGATCCGCAACACCTCCCAGCGCTCTGCGGATTACGGCAATCTGGCGGACTGTTACCGGCCCGGCCATGCAGACTACACCTTCGACGCCAAATACGGCTTCCGTGACTACCGCGGCGGCGGCCGCTCCTCCGGCCGGGAGACTGCCGGACGGGTGGCGGGCGGCGCCGTGGCCGCGAAGCTGCTGCGGGAATTCGGCATCACACTGGCCGCCTACACGACAGCCATCGGGCCGGTCGAGATCGACCGCAGCAGGTTTGACCTGCAGACAGCCCGCATGACACCCACCGGTATGCCGGATCCGGATGCCTCCGCCGCGGCAGAAGCCTATCTGGAAGACTGTATGCGGCATTACGATTCCGCAGGCGGCGTCATCGAGTGTGTCATCGACGGTGTGCCCGCCGGTCTGGGCGATCCGGTATTCGAGAAACTGGACGCCAATTTAAGCAAAGCGCTCATGTCCATCGGCGCCGTGAAGGCCGTGGAGATCGGTGACGGTACGGCAGTCGCCGTCAGGCAGGGTTCTCAGAACAACGACCCCTTCCATATGGAAGCCGGACAGGTGGTCAAAACAAGCAACCATGCAGGCGGTATCCTGGGCGGCATCAGCGATGCATCTCCCATCGTCCTGCGCGCTTACGTAAAACCCACGCCATCCATCTTCTCGCCCCAGCGGACGGTCAACAGGCAGGGCGAAGACATCGAACTTTCCATCAAGGGCCGTCACGATCCGGTGATCGTTCCCCGGGCCGTAGTCGTGGTGGAGACGATGGCGGCGCTCACGATAGCCGACGCCCTTCTGCTCAACGCTTCCGCCAGACTGGACAATCTCCAAAAAATATATGGCAGGTAAATTACCTGCCATAGTTTCAATCTTCAAGGAAATCATTTAATTCGTCAGATAACTGCTGATACAGTACAAGATCTGCCCGTTATAGTCTACCCGTGACCAGCCGTATTCCTCATTGATGCCTGTTCGTGTCACATACTCTCCATTGTGCAGCACGGCTGCCACGGCGGCATCCGGATTGGTCACACTGGGCAGCATCCGCAGATTCACTTCGATCTTGGCCGTCACCTGGTCGTTTCTCTCCGCAAACTTCGTCTTAAGCCCGTCTCCGCTGCCCGCTCCCTCCTGTGAAGAAACCGCAGGTGCCTGATAGCTTATATCCGTGGTCAGATAGCTGGACACCGCATAGACGGTCTGGCCGTTCCATTCCAGCCTCGACCAGCCGCTGTCGCTGACGCCGGTTCTGGCAGCGGCCTCTCCGTTTTTCAAGGTATAGACTACCCTGCTGTCTGCGCCCTGGCTGGGAATATCCCGCAGATTGGTGGAATCCTTGGCCGTCACATTCTCACTGACCTGGGTGAAATTCATCAACGCCTCCACGTCGGCTTTTGCCTCTTCCGGCGCCTCGTCGCTCCTGGCCTGCGCCGTGCCTTCATAACCGAAATAGGCCACGTTCACATCCACCGGCTTGCTGATTCCGGCCACCGTCCCCCGGTTCGTATACTGCCACATAACATGCGCTCCCGTGTAGGAAGACTTCGCCGTCTGCGGATAAGGCGTCTCCGGATACTGGGCGACCCAGACGCGGCATATTTCTTCGATCCGCTGCGTATCCCATTTCGCACTCCCCGTCAATTCCCCCATGGACGAGTAAAACATCGGCGTATAACCCCTGTTATTGATTTCTGTTACAAAGGCAATGGCAATCTCCGTGCGCTCCGCGTTGGTCAGCCCGTACTGCGCGCTGTCCGGCTGGTCGAAACCCTCGCAGTCATAGGCCACCGGATAGGTGATCTGGTACTGGGAAATATAATCGGCCACCCAGCCGGCCTCCTCCACCGCCTCTTGCGTCGTCGTCGCCGTGGAAAAGAAGTATGCACCTACCTTGATGCCATGCTTCTGCGCTTCCTGCATATTGAATCTGGCATTGGAATCGGCGCAGATCTCCCGGGATTTATCCGCCCGGTAGCCCACCCGCACCATGGCAAAGTCGATGCCAGACGCGGCAACCTGCTCCCAGTCGATGGTGCCCTGGTAACGCGCCACGTCGATGCCGATGGTCACCTGATCGGTCTGTGCCACACTGCCCGAAGAAAGAAGCTCCGTCACATTGACCTCCGTTCCCTGTTCGGTACTCATGGTGGACGTCTGGGGATCCTGTTCCTGCGCCGCATCCTCCTGCACTGCTTCTCCATCGTCTGCCGTCTCTCCGGCTTCCGCCGATGCGTTCTGCTTATCTGTATCGTCCGCGGCGGCGTCTGCCTGATCTGCCGTCCCGGTCCCGTCGGATGTCGGGTCATTCTCCGCCATCTGCTCCTGTCCGCCTGCCGTCTCTCCCGAATCCGGCTCTGCTTCCCCGGACGCAGAAGACACCAACGTCTCCACCGCTGCCTCCTTCTTCCTGCTTCCTCCTGCCAGAAGAACGGCCGCCGCCACAGCGGCCACCCCAATGACCGCCACTGCGATCACCAGGAGCAGGATCCTTTTATCCGGCATGTTTCCCGCATACTCGAACTCGTAATCGTCTTCCTCCTCGAACACATCCTCTTCGAATGCATCTTCCGTTTCGTCAAATGCATCCTCCTCGTCCAGATCCAGAAGCTCGTCTAAGTCACTCAGTTTTTTCATTCGCATCCTCCGTCCCGGGCCGCACTTTCCGTCATGCCGCCCGCAGCCTGCACGCAGCAGCACACAAAGGCGTTCCTTTCGATACCGACTCGGCCGTCATGCCGTCCGCAGCAGCGCAACGCAAAGGTTTTCCTGCCGATACCGGCCCGCCCGTCATTGCCCACAAGCACTCACATCCTAAGCATAGCAGAGCTTTTTAACCGATGTCAAGCAGATCCAGATAGAGGCTGTTGTAATCCGTCCGCTCTTCCTTCATAAACTGGATCGCCGTCTTCGGATGCTGATTCATGATACCTGTCAGAAGATAGGGAACGTCGTAACCCCATTTCAGGCCGGACTCCCGCAGCGGTACGATATGCTGTTCCACGAATTTCAGCAGCGGGTTGATCCTGTACTTCGGATTCTTTAAGAAGCCAAGCAGCAGTTCGCTGGGGCAGTTCCCGCAGCCGCGTCCCAGCCCGCTTACCGTGGCATCCAGATAGCTCACCCCTTTGATAATCGCCTCCGTAGTATTGGCAAAAGCAAGCTGCTGGTTATTATGGGCGTGGATTCCCACCTTCTTGCCGTACTTCTCCGCCGCCTCCAGATATTTGTCACACAGTCTTCTGACCTGCTCCGGGTAAAGAGACCCGTAACTGTCCACCAGATAGATCGTGCCGACGCTGCTTTTGCCCAGAAGTTCCAGCGCCGCATCAATATCCAGATCGTTGGATTTGGAGACGGCCATAATATTCACCGTCGTCTCATAGCCCTTTTTCGTAAAGTCCTCGATCATCTCCACCGCCGCCGGGATCGTATTGATATACGTCGCCACCCGCACCAGGTCGATGGGACTGTCCTTCTTATTTAAAATATCCTTTCTGAAATCACAGCGCCCCACATCCGCCATCACGGCAATCTTCAAGTCCGTCTTATTGTCTCCCACCACCGCGCGGATGTCCTTGTCGTCACTGAATTTCCACTTGCCGAATTTCTTTACATCGAACAGCTCCCTGGACGCCTTGTAGCCGAATTCCATGTAGTCCACGCCGGATCTGATGTTCGCCTGGTATAAATCCTTCACAAACTCATCGGTGAAGAAAAAGTCATTCACCAGGCCGCCGTCCCGCAGCGTACAATCCACCACTTTGATATCCGGTGAATATGACATGAGCGTTCTTTCTTTTGCGATTCTTTCTATTTTCTCCATACTGCTCCATCCTCACTTTTTTATTCTACCACGATCTTCTTGAAGCTCTTCTTTCCTTTTTTTACAATAAATTCTTCTGCACCGATTATGTCCTTCGTGTAGGAAGCCTTGATATCTGTTACCTTCTCGCCCTTCACGGATACGCCGCCCTGCTCAACGGCCCGCCTTGCCTCGGAACGGGATGACGCCATGCCGGCCGCCACCATCACACCCAGAATATCAATGGAACCATTCACGAACTGATCGTCCGTAAGCGTCGCCGTAGGCATGTTCTCAGAGCTTCCGCCGCCTGCAAAAAGCGCCCTCGCCGCTTCCTCGGCCTTCTTCGCTTCCTCCTCGCCGTGAACCAGATTTGTCAGCTCGTAAGCCAGGATCTCCTTGGCCCTGTTCAGCTGGCTTCCCTCCCATTGATCCATCTCGTCAATCTGTTCGATAGGCAGGAATGTCAGCATCCGCAGACACTTAAGGACATCGGCATCGGCCACATTTCTCCAGTACTGGTAGAACTCAAACGGCGTGGTCTTGTTCGGATCCAGCCAAACCGCCCCTTTCTGGGTCTTGCCCATCTTCTTTCCTTCGGAATTCATCAGCAGCGTGATCGTCATCGCGTAGGCGTCTTTACCCAGCTTACGGCGGATCAGGTTCGTACCGCCCAGCATATTGCTCCACTGGTCGTCGCCGCCAAACTGCATGTTACAGCCGTATCTCTCGTACAATGCCAGGAAATCATAACTCTGCATGATCATGTAGTTGAATTCCAGGAAACTTAATCCCTTCTCCATTCTCTGCTTGTAGCACTCTGCCCGAAGCATGTTGTTGACGCTGAAACATGCGCCCACATCCCTGATAAATTCCACGTAATTCAGATCAAGGAGCCAGTCCGCGTTATTGACCATCAGCGCCTTGCCCTCCGAGAAGTCGATAAACCGGCTCATCTGCTTCTTGAAGCACTCGCAGTTATGCTCGATCGTCTCTTTCGTCATCATGCTGCGCATATCCGTTCTGCCGGAAGGGTCACCGATCATGGCCGTACCGCCGCCGATCAGCGCGATCGGCTTGTTGCCCGCTTCCTGCAGCCGCTTCATCAGACACAGCGCCATAAAATGTCCCACATGCAGGCTGTCCGCAGTCGGATCGAAACCGATATAGAAGGTCGCCTTTCCGTTATTGATCAGGTCGCGAATCTCCTCCGCATCCGTCAGCTGTGCAAGAAGTCCTCTTGCCTGAAGTTCTTCGTAGATTTTCATTGCTCTCTTCCTCCATTTCCAGATTGCCGCGGCCCTCTCCCGGAACCGCTTTTTAAGTTGCTGTTTCCATAGGACGCTTTTTCACACAAAAAAACCCGTCCTATCCATGCCATAGGACGAGTTTACACTCGTGGTACCACCTATTTTCACAGACAGCTCACACTGTCTGCCTCATCAAGTACAACAACGCTCTTCCGGGTCATCCTTACGCTCCCTGTAAACACCGTCATAATACTCTCCTGCTGTAACGGGCATTTCCCGGTACGACCTACTAGGATGTTCTTACAGTCTACAGCTCCATTCTGTCGTACGGCTCCAAGATGTATTCATAAGCAGCTTCCCGCGCGCCTCTCATCAACCGGCTGCTTTCTGTGCGCTCCACAGCTTACTACTTGTTCTTATCAACGCCTTTCATTTCTCCGATGACTCTAATGTAAACGAAAGCGCCCCGTTTGTCAACAGAAAATTTTCAGCAAGTCTCAATGTCAACAGACCGCAATTTCAACAAGCCGCAATTTCAACAAGCCTCAATTTCAGCCCACCTCGATTATCTTCAGATCCCAAGCCGTAACCGTAAAGTATTCTCCCGTTCTGACAGCCGTCCCCGTCAGAAGATCCGTCCCGTCCGCACAGCCGTACTGCACTTTCTGCTCCTGATCGGCATAATTGAGATAAAAATATACCGTCTTCCAGAAATCATTGATCCCTTTGCGGATGATCAGCGGGAAACCGCTTCCTTCCGGAACAGACAGGCCCGCATCCGCCAGCGCTTTTTCCAGAATCCGTGCAAGCAGCCCCTCGTCCGTCATACAGCCGATATAGTATGTCGTTCCCTGCCCGAAGGCATTTCTTGTCACCGCGGCGTACTCCTTCCAGTTCTCATGACCATAGGATGCCAGCACCTGCGCCGTATCCGGAAGCAACAGCTCCATAAACACTGCCGCCTCATGGGCCGCACCGTCCTCCACGATCTCACCGTCCAGCTTCACATGCTTCGGTATCGTAAACTGGTGATAGTGAACGCCCAGACAGTCCTTTAAGATCCGCGGCTGTACCGTATGGCTGACCTTCACATTCTCGTCCGCAAAGGCGCTTTTAAAGGTGGCAACCAGCGTGCCGCCGTGCTCCACATACCGGTTCAATTTCTCCAATACATGATCCGGCACCGCATAGAGAGCGGGCACAAGAATCATCTTATACTGGTCAAAGTTCTCCGACTCCGGCCAGAGGAAGTCACACTCTACATTTCTCTTATAGAGCGCGTCATAGAGCCAGCGCACAATATCATTGTAGGACGCGGCGATCCGGAACCATTTCAGGGCCGTCAGCGCCTCATTGCTCACCAGAACCGCTACCTCATTCTTCTTTTTCAGATTGACCAGATGACTGCCGACCTCCTGCAGTTCCCTGCCGATGATACAGGCCTCCCGGTAAGTGGCATTCTCCTCGAAATCATGGCTCAAAAGGCCCTTCCAGTAAGTCTCCATCGCATTGTGCAGGGAATGCCAGTGCCAGTACATCACACTGTTTGCCCCGGATGCGATATGGCTGTAAGCCTGCAGGCGCAACTGTCCCCGATAGGGCAGCCATTCTGGGAAGCCCTGTGCCTCCGTCTCCAGCAGCAGATAATTATCCTGCTTTAAGGAGCGCGTCATGTCTCCGCCAAAAGCGATCTCATTACCAGTCAGATCGTCCTGCGTCGGATGATAGATATCGACCCCGGCGATGCTCAGACATTTTGCGGTGCGATAATGATCCACATCAGGCTGAACGCCGTAAGAATAGCCCTTCCACTCGAAGTCGAAGTTGTGGGTGATAAACTGGTCCTCTCTGCTGTATTCCCGTACCAGAGCCGCCTGCCAGCCTAGGAACTCCTCCACCAGCATCCGCTGGAACTTCTCGAATTCCGCTCCCAGACTGCCGTTGATGGTCCCCCGCACATCCGGGAAATCTTCCCAGGCATTGATCCGGTTGCTCCAGTAATCCAGCCCGAACGCCATGTTCATGGCCTCCAGATCATTGTCAAACTTCTTCCTCAGATACTTCACAAATCTTTCCTGTACGTTCTTTCCCGCCGTCCCGTAATACTTGGTCTCATTATCCACCTGAAAACCGATAACACATTTCCTGTGAGCCGTATGTTCCATCAGTTTTCTGATGACCCGCTCCGCATAGTACCGGTAGACCGGATGGGTAATATCCATGATCTGACGCGCCCCGTAGATGGCCCGACCTTTCTTCGTCTCCACCAGCACATCCGGATGGGATTTTACCATCCATGTTGGCACCGCATAAGTGGGCGTCCCCACGATTACATGAATGCCCGCTTCTTCCATGGCGTCCAGAACCCTTTCCACATGGGAAAAATCAAATACACCCTCCTGCGGTTCGCAGGTACTCCACGTGGATTCCGCGATCCGCACCGTGTTGATCCCCGCCTTCTTCATCATCCTGACGTCTTCCGCCAACCGTTCGCAGGGCATATACTCGTCATAATAAGCCGCCCCGAATAAAATTTCCTTCATCTTCTCTTTCCTGTTATCCTTTCTGTTCCAGATTCCACTATATTGCTGCATGGTAAAAACAGGATAGCACAGAAGCGCGGCAGGATATATCATCTATTTCATGTAATTATCATGTATTTTTGTTTCTTTGTATATTTTTATTTTTTTGCATATTTTCATTTTTTTGCGTATTTCCGTATTTTGCCCGATAGCTGGTCGGTGTCATGCCTGTCTGTTCCTTGAAGGCTTTTCCGAAATGACTCTGGGAACAGAAGGCCAGATAGTTGGCGATACTTTTTACATCATAATCCGAATAGCGGAGCAGGTTCTGCGCCAGCCGGATCTTCTCACGGCGGATGTACTGCTGGATCGTCACCCCCTCCACCCGGTGGAAAAGCGCGGAAAGCCAGGCCGCAGACACGCCGATCTGATGCCCGATCTCCCCGATCACGATCTCGCTGTGCAGGTTCTGGAAAATATGGTTCTTCGTTCGCTCGATCAGCTCATTCCGCTCTTTCGTGGCATGAACGGCTTCCACCCGCTCCGCAAGTTCAAATTCCGCCTGCCGCATGGCCGCTTCGATCTTATGGGGATCTGTCATTTCCTCTATTTCCAGAATATAACCGTCCACCATGGAAAAGGCCTCCTCCGGCAGCACTCCCCCTTCAATGGCTGCCCGGGAAGCCAGCGTCACGACGCAGATTGCTATATTCTTTGCCTGCCGCAGCGCATCCCTGGAAAGCTGTCCTACTTCCCCGCGGTAAGTCTCCTGCAGGCTGCGCCGCAGCATTTCCCGGTCGCCCCTGCGGATGCTGTCCATTTCCCGCCTTTCCTGTTCGTATGGATTATGCGGCAGCTCCGTCTCCTGCCGCTGGAAGATCACTTCCTGCACGTTGGCTCTGGCCTCCCGGATCTCCGCTCCCGCCGGTTCTTTTTGCTGCCACAGCTCCTCCGTCATTAACTCCTGCCCTGTCATGCTGTGCCAAAGCGCCAGCACGCCGGCGGCAAACTCATTCTTTTCCCCGGGAGCTGCCGGACCCATCACCAGCCTTTTTTCATAAAAAGGCAGTACGGCATAAAGCACAGACTCCTCTTCACCGTACAGGACGGGACGCGCCTCCGTCTGCCCGCCTGTCAGCAGCCTCCGAAACGCCGGCTCTTCCGGAAACGGCGCCTTCTCATTCTCAAGAGACTGCTCCCCGTATACCTGCCGTATGCTGTCATGCCGCTCCACGAGATAAATATTGCAGTGGAATATCCTGCCCCACTGCCGCAGAAAGTAATCCCAGTTCATACCTTTTCCCTCGAAAAATGCCCTAAATGCTTCCTCTGACCATGCAGCAAAACATGATCCGGAAATCATTTAGAGCATATCATGCAAAAAACGGACACAGAAAGCAGTCCCACCGCGCTAGCGGTTTACCATCAACTTGATCATGGCCTGATTGAGCCCGTCCACCGTCAGTTTATACATGGGGAACATCCCCTTGATGGCCGTCTCCGCCTCCCGCCAGGGCGCATGGCCCGGCGCCATCTTCGGATTCAGCCAGACGATCTTCTTGTAATGCCGCTTCATAAGCTGCAGCCACTCCATACCGGACAGGCCGCCGTTTGGCCCCCTGTAATTGCCCGATGTGGAATACAGTTCTTCCGGCGCCATGGCCGCATCGCCCACGATGATCACCTTGTAATCGCTGTCCAGATTGCGGAACATCCATTCCGTCTCGATCCAGTCCCCGTTCTCACACTCCGGTGTCTTATAGAGGTTGGAGTAGATGCAGTTATGGAAAAAGTAGGTCTTCACATCCTTATAGTGATTGGATTTATAGACAGAATGAAACAGTTCATTCAAAAGCGTCGTATAGGGGATCATCGTCCCGCCCGAATCCATGAGCAGCAGGAGCTTTACCGCATTCTTGCGCGGCTTCTCCATCACGATCTGCAGGCAGCCGCCGTTGTTGCAGGTGGCATCCACCGTACCGTTAATATCCAGCTCCGTCTCCGGGATATCAAGCTTCGATGAAAACTGTCGCAGCTTCCGCAGCGCCATCTGGAACTGCCTGTTGTCCAGCACCTTGTCATTGCGGAAGTCACGGTATTTCCTGGCTCCCACCACCTGAAACGCAGACTGGTAGCCGGTGGTGCCGCCGACCCGGATGCCGCCCATGTTACCGCCCAGATTACCGAAAGACGTCTTACCCATGGTGCCGATCCAGTGACTGCCGCCGTTGTGCTCCTCGTTCTGATCCCGCAGGCGCTCTTTGAAGGTGTTCTCCACATCCTCCTTATCCACCTGGATCACTTCCTGATTCATCTCGTGGCGGATTTCCTCGAAGACTTCCTGCATCTCCGGCTTATCCAGCCAGCGCATCATATTCTTGCCGACCTCATTCTCCGACTGTATCCCCTTGAACACCTCGTCGAAAGCCATATCGAACTTGTCAAACTCGGTCTCCGACTTCACCAGGATCATCCGTGCCACGTAATAGAATTCCGTCAGGCTGCTGTTGCACAGTCCCTGATTCAGCGCATCCTGCAGCGTCAGCCATTCGCTTAAGGACACATCCAGTCCCTTATCTTTTAATGTATAGAAAAATTTACTGAACATAAATATTTCCTTTTCCTGTATTCATTCCTGTATCGGTTCCCGTTTAGAATTCCCGCCTGTTCTTTACCGTCTCCAGATCCTCATCCTTCTTCACCACTACCCCGATAAAAGGAAGCTCCGAGCGCAGCTTATCCGTCGGGATACCGCCGATCTGCAGGGCGTTGATCCAGTCGATCAGCTCCGATGTGCTTGGTTTCTTGCGGATATCTTTCATGGAGCGGATCCAGTAAAAAGCCTCCATGGCATCCTTCAACAGCTTATCCTCCACGTCCGGATAGTGGGTGCGCACGATCTCCTCCATCAGCGTCTGATCCGGGAAATCAATATAATGGAAGATACATCTGCGCAGGAAAGCATCCGGCAGCTCCTTCTCCGCATTGGAAGTAATGATAACGATGGGCCTGTGCTTCGCCTTCACCGTTCTCTTCGTCTCATGAATGTAGAATTCCATCTGATCCAGCTCCCAGAGAAGATCGTTGGGGAATTCCAGATCCGCCTTGTCGATCTCGTCGATCAGCAGGATCACCTGCTCCTCCGACTCAAAAGCCTCTCCCAGCTTGCCCAGCTTGATATAACGGGCGATATCATTGACGCCCTCCTCACCGAACTGACCGTCGTACAGTCTCTGAATCGTATCGTACATATACAGACCATCCTGTGCCTTGGTGGTGGATTTTATATTCCAGATGATCAGCTTCTTCCCAAGGGAATTGGCGATCGCCTGCGCCAGCATCGTCTTGCCCGTGCCCGGCTCACCTTTCACGAGCAATGGCTTCTGCAGGGCAATCGCCACATTGACGCTTGCCAGAAGCTGCTCGGATGCAACATAGTCGGCAGTGCTGCTGAAATTCTTGTTCTGTTCACTCATTTCCAATTTCCTTTCGTAACAGGAAAACTTTTGTCTTTCCTGTTACTCCCTTTCCAATACGTCATAATTTCGTTTCTTGCCTGTATCTTAAATTTATGTTACGATATTTTGAGTACAAAAGCAAGAAGAACAAATCACAGAAAGGAAGACGTTACTACACTATCAGCATAAAGTAACAATACACGCATATGACACAGACTACGACGACGACAAACAACAAAACCGGTCTCTCCTTCGAGGTATTTCCTCCCAAGAAAGACGATGAATTCGACAATGTGTATCCCATTCTGCAGCAACTGGCTGAGCTGCGTCCTGATTTTATCAGCTGTACCTACGGCGCGGGCGGTTCCCGGGCGGGTAAGACGATAGAGATCACATCTTATATCAGGCAGCAGCTGCAGATTGATGCCATCGCCCACATTACCTGCGTTGGTTTCACGAAAGAAGATCTGCACAGGAACTGTGAGGCGCTGCAGGAAGCCGGGGTAAACCATGTACTGGCGCTGCGCGGAGACAGGCCCCAGTCCATGAGCGACGAACAGTTTGACAGCCGTGAATTTTACTATGCCACGGATCTGGTACGTCATTTGAAGGAGCATACGGGTCTGCAGATTTCCGGCGCCTGCTATCCGGAGAAACACTTTGAGGCGCCGAGTCTGGAAGAAGACCTGAGACATCTGAAGGAAAAAGTTGAGGCCGGCGTCACATCCCTGGTCTCCCAGATGTTCTTTGACAACACTTTTTTCTATCGTTTCCTTGACAAGGCACATGCAATGGGGATCCGTGTTCCGATCCACGCCGGCATCATGCCCATCACCACTGCCAAACAGCTGGGCACCACCGTGTCTCTCTCCGGCTCTTCCGTGCCGAAGGCTCTGGCGGACATCATCGCCACCTACGGGGACGATAAGGAAGACATGCGCAAAGCCGGCATAGACTATGCGGTGCGCCAGATCCGTGATCTCAGAGAACACGGTGTGGACGGTATTCACATTTATTCCATGAATAAGGTCAAGACTACGACCGAGATCTGCAGACAGTTATAGAACAGGCCGGACAGGAAAAAGGCTGCCCTGTGTCAGCCTTTTTCCTTCTTCTCTTTGATGAGCGCATCCAGCTTGCCTTTAACCACCTGTTTCGCGATCTTATCCAGTTCATCGACCGTCTTTGTTCCGCCATACGCCGCCAGTGCATAGGGATCGTTCAGCCCCACATGGGCGCCTGTCAGCATTGCACTTAGCTGATGAAATGCCCACTTGCGCTCCTGCGCCGGCATACTATGAGCAAAGTACTTCGACTGATCGTTCAGATATTTTCTGGTAATAAACGCCAGACTGTCGATCGGGGCCGAGACTGCTTCCTGATAGGCATCCGCATAATAACACTTGATATTCTCTTCCTGCTCCATCAACTGTCCCAGATAGGATTCAAAATAAATCTTATTGGCAATAGAACCGTCCGGATCCACATCATAATAAGGATCTACCTCCAGTTCAGGCTGATTCTCCTCCTGCCATTGCCTGAGCATATCCATGAACTCTTCTTTCGTCATCGCGCTCAGCTTATCCACCGTTTTATCAACCATAACTTCCAGGTTATCACGTCCCTCCTGTGATATTGTTACCTGATCTCTGTTTGAAGTATTTGATTTTACCCCGCCTTCTTCCTTCGCCGATGCAAAACGAACCGCTCTCATGGAAGAAAAACGTGTGTTACCGGAATTCATTGTTACATTCATACGAAACCCTCCCTGCCGTTTTTCTGTGTCTGTAGTATATATCGTTCAAAGAGGCTCTGTCTTGAACTGTTTTCTATACGGCATGGGACAATGTACGGTCAACGCGGCAGAAATACTTCATTTCTCTTATAGCCGCTGCATTCCTTCTTCAATTTCATACTGCCGGCAGCAAGCAGCACCTTACTCACGCTTCTGGCCTTCTGCGGGCAGACGGCAATGCAACGCATACAGGAAATGCAGGCGGCATTGTCCGTTACCGTCGGATCATCCGCACGGATCGCTCCCACCGGACACTCTCTTTCGCATCGTCCGCAACGGGTACAGGATTTGCCGGCCTGCGGTTTCATGGGAACACCGCCGTAGCTTTTGTAGGGATGGTTCCCCGGCAGAACTACTTTTCCCGATCCGGTGCCTTCCTCCATCTTCCTCCGAATCTGCCCTGCAAAATCTGACAGTTCCTGCGCGTCCTGCGCATCCGGCCGCCCGGTGGCAAACTGCCGCATTATGGAATGCTCGGCAATCGACGCCACAGCCGCCACACAGGAAAATCCGGCGTCTGTCAGCGTATCCTGCAATTCCACCAGTGTATCGTCATAATCCCGGTTTCCATAGACCACCATAAGGATCGCTCCGGCACCGTTGCCTTTCATCTGCCGCAGCCGCGAAACGGCAGCATCAGGAACCCTGCCACCATACGACGGAACTGCCACGATACAGATATCTTCCTGCACAAATGAGTCCTTTGAAAAATCTCTGCCCCGCTCTGTAAGATCGATCGTCACATAGTCCTTGCAGAATGCCTCCGCAAATAAATCTGCCGCCTTTTTCGTCCCGCCCGTGGGGCTGAAAACAATCGTATATACTGCCATAACCAGGCTCCTTTCGTCTTTTTTTCAATATAAAACAATATCCCGCAGTACAGATTTCAGACTCTTCCAGAAACTGACCGAACGTCCATCGCTCACGGTGAGCACCGCCCCGTCCAGCCCCTCACAGGTTATTTTGTAGCGGTCCGCACTGGAAAGACCCGTAAACAGCACCGAATCGGCTGCTCCCTCCACATCCGCTGTCTGGATAAAGTCATCTTTATAGATCATATTCCACAGTTTGATCGTCCCCGTACCCTGAAAGCCCTCTCCCGCCTGTACACTTACTTTGATCTGCGTATTATTGGTATAAAAAACAGACTGTTCGATCTGTTCTGCTCTCATCTCCCACGCACCTGCCGCAAGATTCTGTGTTCCCTCTTCTACCTCAGGGACATAAGGATGCATCTGGCTGTACATATCCTGAACGGTCAGGTAACCGAGCGTCAACAGGACGGACAACATCATAATGGCCAGCACTGCAAATCCGGCCACACGGATGCGATGCCGCCTGATCTTTTCCGCAAGCTCCGTCAGATCCGGCTCCGGTCTTTCTGCCGGCTCCTGCCTGTCATCCATGATATCGCTCTGCATTCTGGACAGCTTGTCACTGCAGTCCTGACACGCTCTGAGATGCTCTTCTACGGCAATCCGGCTGTCCTTAGAACAGCTGTCATCCAGATAGAGCGGAAGCAGATCTTCTACCATCTCACAACTAATTCTCATTTTGCTATCATACTCCTTCTCTGCTTTCAATCCATGTCCTCCATCAGCTCGATCAGTTTATTTTTTGCACGGTAAAACGTGACCTTCGCCCAGGATTCCGTTTTTCCGTAAACAGCTGAAATCTCCTTGAACTTGAGTTCTCCCAGGATACGCAGCATAAACACTTCCTTGTAGGGATCGTCAAGCTCATGTA
>VSOD01000005.1 GCA_009774655.1 Lachnospiraceae bacterium | reverse complement strand
GATCGGAAAAAGAAGTCAAAGAATGGTATGACGGGTTTACGTTTGGAAACCGGACGGATATCTACAATCCCTGGTCTATCATAAACTTTCTGGATGACAGACAGGTGGGCGCTTACTGGGCCAACACCAGCTCCAACAGCCTTGTGGGAAAGCTGATTCGGGAAGGGAGTCCGGAGATCAAGATGACGATGGAGGGACTGCTGCAGGGGGAAGCTTTTCACACGGTGCTTGACGAACAGATCGTATTCAGCCAGCTGGAGCAGGGGGAGGATGCAGTCTGGAGTCTTCTGCTGGCCAGCGGTTATCTGAAAGTGACGCATTATGCGTTTAACACGATCCGCCGCAAAGCGGAATATACATTGAAATTGACCAATCTGGAAGTTCAGGTGATGTTTGAGCAGTTGATCGCGGGCTGGTTCGGCGGATGCCGGCGGGTCAACAATGCGTTTCTGCAGGCTTTGTTGGCGCATGATGTCAAGGCGATGAATGTTTACATGAACAGGGTGACGACGGAGATGTTCAGCTATTTTGATGCAGGCAAGAGACCTTCCGGGGAAGAACCGGAACGCTTTTATCACGGGTTTGTGCTCGGGCTGCTGGTAGAACTTGCCGACAGATATACGGTCACATCCAACCGGGAGAGCGGGTTCGGGCGATACGATGTGATGCTGGAGCCGAAGACGGCACAGCTTGATGCGATCCTGATAGAATTTAAGGTGCAGGACGAAGAAGAGAAGGCGCTGTCTGACACGGTGGAAGCTGCGCTGCGGCAGATAGAGGAGAAAGATTATCAGGCGGCCCTCAGGGCCAAAGGGATTCCGGAGGAACGCATCAGAGCCTATGGATTTGCTTTTTGCGGAAAGAAGGTACTGATCAATGGTAAAAAAGCTGATCTGGAATGATATCGGACAAAATAAGCTGTCGTCGGCAGCCGCGGTCTTTTTTATGGCGGTTTCTGCGATGCTGCTTTCCCTCAGTGTGCTGCTTTCCTCCGGGCTGCTTGGTGCGATCGACGGCCTGATGGAGCGGTCTAAGGTACCCGACTATATGCAGATGCATGCGGGGGACTTGGAGCTTTCCGCATTGTCCGCTTTTGCGAAACAGCATGGGGAGATCAGGGAATGGCAGGTATGCGGCTTTCTGAATCTGGACAACAGCCGGATCACCTTGGGCGGCAGAAGCCTTGCGGACAGTACCCAGGACAATGGCCTCTGCATTCAGGGGGAAGCCTTCGATCATCTGCTGGATACGGAGAATCAGAAGCCGGAGGTCCGGCCGGGGCAGGTCTATGTTCCGGTCTGCTATAGGATGCGCTATCAGCTTGCTGTCGGCGACAGCATGGAGATCGGGGAGAAAAGGCTTGCGATCGCCGGCTTCCTGCGGGATGCACAGATGAATTCCATGATGGCTTCTTCTAAACGGTTTCTTGTACATGAGGACGATTATGCGGCGTTTCAGGCAGAAGAAAACATGCAGGAAGAATACCTGATCGAGTTTCTGCTGCAGGACGGCACGGATACCGGCCTGCTGGAAAGTACATATACCGCCGCCGGGCTTCCGGCAAACGGCCCGGTGATCACAAGACCCCTTATCCGTATGATGAATGCGCTGTCCGACGGTACCATGATCTTTGAAATTTTTCTGGCCGGGATCGTGGTACTGCTGATTTCCATGCTCTGTATCCGGTTTCTGCTGCTTTTGCAGATGGAGCGGGACCGGAAGGAAGTCGGGATGCTGAAGGCTCTCGGGATCGGCAAAAGGGAGATCAGGCAGCTTTATCTGGCGAAATATATTTTGTTTTCGGGCTGCGGGGCCCTTGCCGGCCTGTTTGCGGCGTTCCTGCTGAAAGCGCCTCTGGCGGGGCAGCTGCAGGAACTGTATGGTGTCATGGACGGCGGAGCAGTGCCGGCTGTGATGGCCGTCCTGGCCGTGCTCATCGTGGAAGGGATCCTGCTTTACACTGTCCGCTGCGCCCTGAGAAAGACGGAGAGACTGACTGTTCTGGAGGCGTTGTATGCCACGCAGGAGAAGCGGACGGTCAGGGGACAGTATGTTCTGATCGGATTTGTGGCGGCGGCCTGTACACTGCTGGTGCTTGTGCCGCAGAATCTGTATACTACCATGTCGGATCCCGCCTTTGTCACTTATATGGGGATCGGGGACAGCGAGATCCGCATGGATGTGCGGCAGAGTGAAAATATTGACGCGGTGACGGAACAGATCGCGGAGGCGCTTGCGCAGGATGCGCGGGTAAAACAGTATGCGGTGCTGCGGACGAGAGCCTGTCCGGTTCTTCTGGCGGACGGGGAAGTGACCAGACTGACCGTGGAAACGGGAGATCACAGTGTCTTTCCGGTAAGCTGTCTGGCAGGAGCGCTTCCGCAGACGGAGGGAGAGATCGCGCTGTCTGCCATGAATGCGGAAGAGCTGGGCGTGACGGTCGGCGATACCCTGCGGCTGCCGGAAGATGGAAAAGAAACGGTCTATACGGTCTGCGGCATTTATTCCGACATTACGAACGGCGGCAGGACGGCCAAAGCCTGCAGTGTGGGAGAAGACCTGCCTGCCCGGTGGAGCGTGGTGTATGTTTCTCTGGAGAATGCCGTGGAAAAAGAAGCGTGGCTGGAGCAGTACAGGCAGATGGGGGCAGACGCGATCGACCTTGCGGATTATGTAAAAGATACCTACGGCCAGACGCTGACCCAGCTGCAGCTGGCGGCCAAAGTGGCAGCGGTTACTGCGGCGCTGGTCATTGCCGTAGTCGTGATGCTGTTCATGCGCCTGCTGGTGGAGAAAGAGCGCTATACCATTTCACTGCACAAGGCGCTTGGCTTTACCGGAACAGATCTGCAAAAGAGCTGGTTTGTCAGGGGAGCGGTTCCTGTCTTTGCAGGCATCTGTGCCGGGCTTGTCTGCGGAAATCTGTTCGGGGAGAGCCTCTGCGGGGCGGTGCTGCAATCTTTCGGCGCCGGCGGCTTCCGTTTTATCGTGGCCTGGAAAGAACTTCTGGCAAAGATACCGGTAGTCCTTGCAGGGCCGGCCATCCTGGCGATCCTGATCGGCATAGCCGGAATCAGGCGGATCAGGGCTTATGAGTGCTGCATGGGAAAAGAATGACGAGGGGTGGAAATGGAAGGATTACTGAGAACCGAAAAACTGAGTAAGGGTTCGATCCTGCACGGAATCTCTTTTGAGATGAAGCAGGGGGAAATGCTGGGGATCATGGGGCCCTCCGGCTCCGGAAAGTCCACCCTTCTGTATCTGGCTGCCGGGATGGATCAGCCTTCCGGCGGTAAGGTATGGCTTGGCGAAACGGAGATCACCGGGCTTAAGGAGGACGAAAAATCCAGACTGCGCCTGCACCGGATGGGATTTGTGTTCCAGCAGATGAATATGATGGCAAACCTGAATATTCTGGATAATATCCTGCTTCCGGCGCTGCAGGCCAACCGGGGCAGGCATGGAAGATCCAGAGCCGAACTGACGGCAGCAGCCAGAACATTGATGCGAAAGCTCTCCATTGCCGGGCTGGAAGAGCGCAGGATCACGCAGGTTTCCGGCGGACAGCTGCAACGGGCCTGTATCTGCAGGAGCATGATGAATGCACCGGAAATTCTGTTTGCCGACGAACCCACCGGTGCCTTAAATAAGAGTGCTGCGGCAGAAGTCATGGTGGAACTTGAAAAGCTGAACCGGGAAGGAACGGCGGTCCTGCTGGTCACGCACGATGCCGGAGTCGTCTGTCATTGTGACCGGCTCCTCTATCTGCTTGACGGGCAGATCTGCGGCGAGCTGAACCTGGGCAGGCCGTCGTCCGGGGAAGAAAAGCAGCGCAGGGACAAGGTGGACAGGTGGCTTAAGGCAGTTGGCTGGTAAAGGACTATTATGATGTCGCTTTTGCGGCACCGGAGGAACGGCTGACGGCAAGAAGCTTCTGGCGCATCTCGTCTTCGATCCGGATAAGCTCTGTCTCCGCACTGCGCCGTTTGGTGCGTCCTTCTTCCTGAATTTTCATGACCTCATCCAGCGTGCTGATCAGGGTCTGGTTGGTGGCGGTGAGGGTCTCGATATCCACGATGCCCCGTTCGCTTTCTCTCGCAGTCTCGATCGTGGCGGTCTTGAGCGCCTCGGCATTCTTCTTCAGCAGCGCATTGGTCATGTCGGCTACTTCCTTCTGGGCTCTGGCGGCTTCGCTGGAGTGATCAAGGCCGATGGCGATCACCATCTGGCTCTTCCAGAGGGGAATGGTATTGACGAGGGTGGACTGTATCTTCTCCGACATGGCGGTATCGTTGCTCTGGATCAGCCGAATCTGGGGCGCCATCTGCATGGAGATCGTCCGGGTCAGTTCCAGATCGTAGATCTTCTTTTCAAAACGCTCGCACATGGCGGCATAATCGTTGGCGGCCTGTGTATCTTCGGGGAGAGAACTCTGCTCCGCCTTTTTTAAAAGGGCCGGAAGCTCCACAGTTCTGGCCTGCTCTAACTTCTGCTTGCCGGCAAGGATGTACATGGACAGCTCCTTGAAATAGTTGAGGTTCAGGTCGTACATCTTGTCCAGCATGGCAGCGTCCTTAAGAAGGGTCACCTGATGCTCTTCCATGACCTTGCAGATTTTGTTGATATTGGACTCTGCCCGGTCGTATTTGATCTTCATGCTTTCCAGCTTGTTGCTGCTTTTCTTGAAAAAGCCAAAAAGGCCTTTCTCTTCTTTCTCGCCGAAATCTTTAAGCTCCGTGACTACGTCCGCCAGCATCTGGCCGATCTCGCCCATGTCCTTGGTACGCACGTTATTTAAGGCGCTTTCGGAGAAATCGGCGATCTTTTTCTGGCTGCCGGCGCCGTACTGCATGACCGCCTGGGTGTTGGTGATATCAATCTGGGCGGCAAAGTCGTCCACCATTTTCTGTTCCTGGGGGGTTAATACCACCTCGGGCACTCTGGTTTCTTCTTCCTTGACGGGAAGCAGGCTGTTTTCTGCGGTATCTGCCGGTGCAAAAGGCTCCAGCGTCAGAGAAGGCGCTTCTTTTAACATTTCATCGAGATTATTGTTCATGGTGTTTTCCTCCGTTTGTCAGTTTATTGTGCTGCTGTGTCTATGCGGTCAGAAACCGGAATCGGATCCTGCCGCTGTGAAATCCATCTGGTTCATCAGGCCTTCGCGGGCGAGCATGGTCTTTAATACCTGCGCGTCGGTGGTGGCGTCCAGCACCGCATCCTGAAAAAGATTGTTCAAAAGTTCGGTAAACGCCTGATTGATGGTATCCAGCGTGTTCTCAATCTCGGCCTTGGCGGCGATGATATCATCCCCCGGGGCGCTCACACGGTCAAATTCTTCGTAGGCTTCCACCAGTTTTAAGGTGGTTGGAAGGTAGTAGCTCATCAGTTTGTGCATCCGGTGCATCTGCTCAGGATGCTCCCTTACGCTGTCGAAGAGGTTCTTCAACAGATTTTCCAGCCGGAAAAGTTTGGCAGATATCACTTCCCCTGTAATCTTGTCGTTCAAAAGCCGGAGCCTGCGGATGCATTCCATGCCCTCTGCTACTATGGCGTTCAGTTCTGCGTCCCGTTCCGCATTCCCGGTACTTTGTCCGGCAGCCGTGTCCGGGTCGCCTGCCTCTGTCTGCCGGAGCGCAGGTCTGCCGGCTTCTGCTTCCCGGAGCCTGCGGTTGTTTTCCGTTTCCAGATATTGTTGGTAAATACTGTCGTTGAGCATAAAGCATGTCTTCTTTTCGTCCAGATGCCCCTCCGGAAACATGCCGAGTTTCATCATCTTCTGGAGATCCTTGATTACCCGGCGGGCTTTCCGGCCTGTATTTCTGGCCAGATGTTCGATCTCCCCGTACAGGTTGCGTCCGCACAGCCCGGCGTAGCGCTCCGCCAGCTTAAGCCGCCTGCGTTGGCCGATTCCGAGCCGGATCATGCCCGTAAAGAAAAGAAGCGCGAGCAGGTTGACGATCCATCCTGCCATGCTTACGCTGTTCTCCATGATCGTGTAAGTGATGTGAAAAAAGGTCGCCAGTGCGGTAAAGCCCAGACCGATTCCGCCGAATACCTGGTACAGCACGTTGGAAACACTGCCCACCCTTTTAAACTGGTAAGGAATGAGTGCGCCTGTCATCTGCGCTCCGGCCTGCACCGCCTGTGTGCTCTGGTACGGGTTTGCCTGCCGCCGTGCCATCTGTGCATTCTGTCTTGCCTGTTCCTGCCGCCGCAGCTGTTCCTGTCTGCGTTCCTGCTGTCTGGCCTGCCGCCGCAGCTGCTCCTGTCTGCGCTCCTGCTCTCTGGTCTGGCGGGCGTCCTGCCCGCTGGTTCGCCAACCGTTCTGCGCCTGCCGGTGTTCCTGTGTGCTGGTCTGCCAACCGTTCTGCGCCTGCTGGTGTTCCTGCGTGCTGGTCTGCCAACCATTCTGTGTCTGCCGGTGTTCCTGTTCTCTGGCCTGCCAATCGTTCTGTTCTTGTCGATGTTCCTGTGCGCTGTTCTGTCGATCGTTCTGTGCCTGCCGCTCCGTCTGTTCCCGGGCGCCTGTGATATCAAAGGAAATGTGTTTTCCCACTTCATTTAAAGCGTTGACCACACTCTGGGAGACCAGTCTGTTTAAGTCGTTGAAATCTCCGCTCTGCAGGGCATCCGACAAAGCCCCCATGATCTGTTCTCCCATGTTGTGTTCGCTCTGATTGTCCTTCATACGATAACCTCATCACGTCTGCAAAAGAGGCATGCCGCTGTGCTGTATTCTGTATAAAAATCTCTACGAACTATTATCACACATTGGTCTTCGCTTCGCAATAAATTTCATGATTTTTCTATTATCCTTGTTGCGATTTTCAAATAACAGGCGATGGTTTGTCGTAAAAATATGTTGCATAATTACCATATTTTAGCATATACTATTTAAATATCCATATCTTGTAGTTGTAATGCTAAACAGCGGGAACCTGGTGGGCAGGAGCAGAGCGGAGGGAGTAGATGGAATCAATCTGGACGGCGGAAACGAAGATCAGGGAGCGGGAGGCTCTTCCGGGAGACATGGAGGTGGATGCGGTTGTCATAGGCGCCGGCATGGCCGGTGTGCTGTCGGCATATTATCTGCATAAGGAAGGTGTGCGGACGGTGGTTCTGGAGGCGGACAGGATCGGAAGCGGGCAGACGAAGAACACCACGGCCAAGATTACGTCTCAGCACGGCATTCTCTATGACCGGATCATCCAGACGATGGGCACCAGGAAAGCTTTTGCCTACGCATGGGCGAATGAGGAAGCCATTGATGAGTATGAAAGGCTGATCCTGGAGAAAGGAATCGACTGTGATTTCACCAGGTGTCCGTCATACCTGTATTCGCGTACTAAGGAGAATCCGCTGCGGCGGGAGGCTGTTGCGGCGGCAAAAGCCGGTATCAACGCTTCTTTTGAGACGGAATGCGAGCTGCCTTTTGCGGTGGCCGGTGCGGTGCGGTTTGAGAAGCAGGCGCGTTTTGATCCGCTGAAATTTCTGGCGGCGATGGCGGAGGAAGTGACGGTTTATGAAAAGACGAGGGTACACCGGGTGGTGGACAACCGGGTGGAGACAGACCGGGGATGTGTGACGGCACGGCATATCATATTCGCCTCCCATTTTCCGTTTGTCAATGTACCGGGCTTTTATTTTGCGCGGATGTATCAGGAGCGCAGCTATGTGGTGGCGCTGGAAGGCGCAGAGAAGATGGAAGGCATGTATATGGGAATCGACCGGGACAGGCTTTCTTTCCGGTCGCAGGGAGATCTGCTGCTGCTTGGCGGGGCCAGGCACCGTACCGGAGCAAACAGGAGGGGCGGACAGTATGAGATACTGCGCAGTCAGGCGCAGGAGCTTTACCCCGGCTGCCGTGAGACGGCACACTGGTCGGCGCAGGACTGTATGACGCTGGACGGCCTGCCGTATGTCGGCCGGTTCTCGGAACGCAGGCCCGGATGGTATGTGGCCACGGGCTTCGGTAAATGGGGGATGTCCATGTCGATGGCCAGTGCGGGGATCATAAGTGCGCTGATTCTGGAGAAAAAGAGCCCGGTGGCGTATGCGTTCAGTCCGCAGAGAGAGTTCAGCCCCCGTATGGACCGCCTGTTTAGTCATGTTGTCTATACGCTGCAGGGGATGACGAAGCATCTTCTGCCGTCCGGGAAAAAGGTTTTTGTGCCGAATTGTCCGCATATGGGATGCAGACTGGAATGGAATCCGGAGGAAGAGACCTGGGACTGTCCCTGCCACGGTTCGAGATTTGACCGGGAGGGGCGGCTGATCGACGATCCTGCAAAGAAGGACTGCCGGCGGCGGTAGGAGGTGCTGTGCGGGTCTGCCGCATGACGGAAAGGATAAAAAGATTGAAAACGAGAGAAGAAGCGTTGGCATACGGGTTGTCATTTCCGGATACTTATCAGGAAGCGCCGTTCCACGACGACAACTGGCAGCTGGTGCGGGTGAAAGGCAGCAGGAAGGCTTTTCTCTGGACCTATGAGAAAGACGGCTGTGTGAATCTCAATGTGAAGACAGATCCGGCCTGGCGGGATTTCTGGCGGGATGCCTACCGGTCGGTAACGGCCGGCTGGCACCAGAACAAGGAGCACTGGAATACGATCATTCTGGACGGGACGATTCCGGAAGAGGATATCAGGCGGATGATCGCCGAGAGTTATGATCTTGTCACGGACAGTCCGTCGAAACGGATCTACGAAGCGGTTAAGAAGGTGCCGGCAGGCCGGGTGGCGACTTACGGACAGATCGCGGCGCTTGCCGGGGATAAGAAGATGGCGAGAGCGGTCGGTAACGCGCTGCGCAAATGCCCTGATCCGGAGGATATCCCCTGCCACAGAGTCGTCAACGCGAAAGGAGAGCTGTCCGGGGCGTTCGCCTTCGGCAAAGTAAATACACAGGAGAAGCTGCTGGCAGCGGAAGGTGTCGCGTTGACGGATGGCAGGGTGGATCTGGACCGGTACGGGCTCGACTCAGCTGTTTTGCATCAGCAGTGTTTCCGCGATGACGGCGGCGGCCAGCTGTGAGCCGGCCGGTGACGCGTGCTGCCCGTCCTGTGCGTACAATTCTGTTTCCGGATGTGCACGGTGGAATGCCCACCATCTTTCCCCAACGGGCGCAAGTGCACAGCCGGTTTCCTGCTGCAGCTTTCTGTAAGCGTTGCTCATGGCCGGCTGGGCGGCCTCGCCGTCGGCTTTTGTGGTCCAGGTCATATACAGGACGGGCCTTGCGCCGGCTTCCTGTACCCGGCGGATCAGTTCCTTTCCACACTGTTCCATGACAGACAGATCTCCCATGGGGTGTGCTTTGTGCTGCAGGATGACCGCGTCATAGCCTCCGTACTCAATATTAAATTTCACTTCCGGTTCTTCCAGATGGAAGTCCCAGCCTTTCCCGCCGTGGGCCAGCATGGTGACTTCTGTGTCGATGCCTTTTTCCTGACAGATCTGTGCAAACAGGTGAGGCATGTCGTTGTAGTAGGTGTGGCTGTTGCCGATAAACAGGACTCTCATATTCTGATCTCCTCCAAACTTTTCCCTGTGGTTTTTCATGGATTTTTCTGGTATCATTATATTGGTCATTATACCAGATGAAAAAGGTTATGTGAATGATGTGTTACAGTTTGCGGCCGGTTGGGGCGTGAAGTGCAACAAGTTCAGGTAAGACAGTATCAGGAAAGGATGTATTGTTTATGAAATTGCTTATGAAAATGAAAAAAAGCGGTTCAGTGTGTCTGCTGGTCAGCCTGCTGTCCGCGACGATGGCAGTGTCCGGCGGCTGTGGCAGGACGGAAGAGAAAGAAAACGTGCAGGGAGCAGGGACGGAAGAGACAACAGCGGCTGAAAATGGACAGACCGGGCAGGCGGAAAGTGAGGATGCAGACGGCGGCAGCGGACAGTCTGCGGGGATTACTTTCGAGGCCCGGGATCTGGAAGGGAATACCGTAACGGAAACGGTCTTTGCGGAGTCTGAGCTGACTATGGTAAATGTGTGGGCGACCTACTGCAATCCCTGCCTGAGCGAAATGCCGGAACTGGGTGAACTTGCGGGAGAATACAGCTCGGATGAGTTTCAGATCATCGGCATTGTCAGTGACGTGCAGGAAGAGTCCGAAGCGGAAGCGGTGGAGTATGCGGCAATGCTGGTGGAACAGACCGGAGCGGCGTATCCGCATCTGCTGTTGAATGAATCTCTGTTCCGGTCGATGCTCAGCGGTGTGAGCGCGGTGCCGACAACATTCTTTGTGAATGAAAAGGGTGAAGTGCTGGACACAGTGGTGGGCGCCATGGATAAGGATTCCTGGAAGGAGAAGATCGATGGGCTTCTTAAAGAGTGATAAAGGTGATCATGATAAGCATGACGGCGGAGACAGGCGGATACCCGCCCGGAGGAACAGCGGGCGCAGCAAATACAGCTGGCTGCCCGGGGTGCTGCTTGGGATAGTATTTCTGGGGATCGGCGCGGCACAGGGACAGTTTGGCGTGATCTGTCGCAAGGCAGTGATGATCTGTCTGGAATGCATCGGCATCGGATAAATATGCGGTGCATGATACATGCATGGTACATGCATGTATCATGGCTATCATGCCGTCTTGACAGAAGCGATATGGATATGGATCTCGCAGCAGAAAGCCGCAGGTTGCACTGTGGCAGACAAGGCAGAGACCGATGATGAGACAGAGCAATGGAGAGGAAGAGAGTAGAGAGAGTATGAATAAGATTCGGCTGGCCGCACAGCTTGTTTTTACGATCGTGACCAACGGGTATCTGTATGGCTTTATGAATGGAAAAATATATCAGGGCAATCTGAAATATGTGTGTGTTCCGGGACTGAACTGCTATTCCTGTCCCGGGGCGGTGATGTCCTGCCCGATCGGTGCATTGCAGGCGTTATTAAATCAACAGGGATTTACCGTGCCTTTCGGTGTGCTGGGATTTTTCTTTGTGTTTGGAAGCCTGCTCGGCCGGGTGGTCTGCGGCTGGCTGTGCCCTTTCGGGCTGGTGCAGGATCTGCTGCATAAGATACCGGTTTTCCGGAAATGGAAAAGGCTGCCTTTTCACAAGATTCTGAAATATGGGAAGTATGTTACGCTTGTGCTTCTGGTCGGTGTCGGATCCCTGTTTCTCTTCGGCGGATTCGCGAAGATTCCGGCATTCTGTAAGTATCTGTGTCCTTCCGGGACGCTGCTTGGCGCCTTGCCTTTGCTTGGCAGAAACGAACTGCTGCGCAGCCAGATCGGCGGATTGTTTTACTGGAAACTGGGGGTACTGCTCTTTCTTTTGATCCTTTCGGTCAAGGTTTACAGGCCCTTCTGCCAGTATTTGTGCCCGCTGGGAGCGATCTATGGGTGGTTTAACCGGTTCAGCCTGGTACAGATTCGGTGTGAGAAGGAGAAGTGTATTTCCTGCGGCGCCTGTGAGCGGGCCTGTCCGGTGGCGCTTGATGTGCAGGAGATTTCCGTTTCGCCGGAGTGTATCCGCTGTGGGAAGTGTGTGGGCGCCTGCCCGACGAAGTGTCTGCAGTTTTCCGGCTTCAAGGCGGGCAGCGTGGTTTCCGGAAAGAAGGAGACTTGAGACGCGGAGCGGTATCGCCGGAGCCTGGCTGGAGGCTGGATTTTTTCGGTCTGACAAGATCAGATTAAGTTAAATCAAATTAAATTAAATGGAATCGAACTTGGTGTGATGTGAGCTGAAGACAGAGAAGAAAAGTGTGGTCAAACTTAGTGCGGACAGAAGACAGAGAAGAAAAACCTGGTTAAACTCAGTTCGGGCAGAAGACAGATAAAATACAGTGGCAGCATAGAAACAGGGGCAACGTAGAAACGGAGGCAGTCATGGAAAAAGAGAAGAAATATATGTCGGATATTCATCTGGAAGATTATATGAAGCAGTACGAGGGAAAACAGGCCAGTGCGGATACCATGGTGTTTGATGCAGGCAGGAAGCGGGATTTGCTGAATGGCGAATGGCAGTATGCGGTGGATCAGTATGATACCTGTCTGCGGCAGAAATGGTATCAGGAGCGGTATTTTGATGAGAATGGCTACTCCCTCCCCGTGGACTATTCTTTTGACCAGTGGCCGGTCATGCACCTGCCATGCTGTTGGAATACGGTGGAGGAGAAGTTCCTGTTGTATGAAGGAAGCATGGTCTTTACCAGAAAGTTCTCCTACCATAACGACGGGGAAGCGAAGGTAGTCTTGAAAGTGGGCGCGGCAAATTATCTGTGCCGGGTATTTTTGAACGGCGCTTATGTGGGGATGCACAGGGGAGGTTCCACGCCTTTTTATTTTGACATAACGGATGTTCTTGCAGCTGAAAACAGAATCGTGATCGTGGTGGACAGTACCAGAAGGGCCGAACAGGTGCCGACGGAGAATACGGACTGGTTTAATTACGGCGGGCTGTACAGGGACATCGAGCTGCTCTTTCTGCCGGACGTATTTATCAGAGATTTCAAGATTGGGCTGGCGGCGGACGGTACATACGGACAGATAGAAGCAAGGCTGACGCTGTCGAAACCGGTGTCCGCTACGGCGTTGCTTTCCATAGAAGAGCTGGGGATTATGGAACAGATTGCCATTACGGATGGCACAGGCTCCGTGCTTCTGGCGGCACAGCCGGAATTGTGGTCGCCGCAGACGCCGAAGCTGTACCGGGTGGAAGTGACCTGCATGGAGGATCATGTTGAGGACCGGGTCGGTTTCCGGGAGATAAAAGTGGAGCAGGGGGAGATCCTGTTAAACGGGAAGCCTCTTTATCTGCGAGGGTTATTGTGTGATGAAGTCTGGGTGGAGAACGGTAAGGCGCTGACGGACCGGGAACGGACGGAGAATATCAGGCTGGCAAAGGAGCTGGGCTGTAATTTCATGCGCATCGCCCATTATCCGCACAGCGAGCGGATGGCGAAGCTGGCGGACGAGCTGGGCATTCTTCTGTGGGAGGAGATTCCGGTATACTGGGCGATCCGCTTTGAGCGCGAGGAGACCTATCAGGATGCGGAGAATCAGCTGCGGGAGTTGATGATAAGAGACTGGAACCGGGCGAGCGTTATCGTGTGGTCGGTGGGCAACGAGAATGCGGATACGGATGAAAGGCTGCAGTTTATGAGCAGGCTTGCGCATTGCGCCCGTGCGGAGGGCGGAAATCGTCTGGTATCGGCGGCCTGTCTGGTGAACAGTGAGCGGAATATCATTGCGGACCGCCTGACGGATTATCTGGACGTGATCGGTTTAAACGAGTACTGCGGGTGGTATACGCCGGACTTCGAGAAGCTGCCGCAGCTGCTGGCCAACAGCAGACCGGAAAAGCCGGTCATCATCACGGAATTCGGCGCTGACGCTCTGCCGGGGCACCATGGAACGGGATCGGATAAAGGGACGGAAGAGTGTCAGGCATACGTGTATGAGCGCCAGATCGAGACGCTGCGGGATATCGACTATGTGAAAGGGATGACGCCGTGGATCTTATATGATTTCCGCTGTCCGAGAAGGACCAGCTTTATTCAGGGTTATTATAACAGGAAGGGTCTGCTTTCTGCGGATAAGGAGCATAAAAAGATGGCGTATGAGGTCCTGCAGGCATTTTACCGGGAGATGGAACGCTGACGAAACAGCAGGGGACTGCCTGCTGTGGGGAGTTGGCTTCAATAGGAGGAGGGTATTTTTGATATGAATCATAATGAGACGGGGCAGCAGCCCTATACAAAGGTCTCTTTGGTATTTAAGTTTCTGTACGGGAGCAAGCGGTATTTTCTGATCAGTATAGCTGCCGCGCTGTGTGTAACGGGGGTGGACATGCTGTCGCCGCAGCTGATCCGGACCACCGTGGACGGTATTCTGGGCGAGAACGCACTGCAGCTGCCGGGATTTCTGGTGGATCTGGTGGAACGGATCGGCGGCGTGGGTTATCTGCGGGAGCGTCTTTGGCTGATCGGGGGAATGCTCGTTCTTCTGGCGCTGCTCTCGGTCACTTTCCGCTATCTTTTTATACTTTTTAATGCCAAAGGGGCGGAGAGTCTGGCGGAGACAATGCGGAACTGCCTGTTTTCCCATATCCAGAGGCTTCCTTTTGCCTGGCATATGCAGAATCAGACAGGGGATATCATTCAGCGCTGCACTTCGGATGTGGATATGGTGAAGAATTTCATATCGGAACAGTTGACGTCTGTTTTTCGGATCGTTATCTTGATCATCCTGTCTTTGCTTTTTATGTTTTCCATGAATGCGAAACTGACGCTGGTGGCGCTGGCTTCCATTCCCATCATTATAGCGTATTCAACTTATTTTCATTCCAAAATCAGCAGCCAGTTCATGAAATGTGATGAGAATGAGGGTATCCTGTCTACTATTGCGCAGGAAAATCTGACCGGTGTGCGGGTGGTGCGCGCATTCGGCCGGGAGAAATACGAGAAGGATCGTTTCGAGAAGCAGAATAATATCTACACAAACCTGTGGATCAGGCTGTGCCGGTTACTGGCGCTGTTCTGGGGAGCCGGGGATCTGATCTCCGGTCTGCAGGTCATGCTGATCGTTATCTTTGGTTCTGTCTTTTGCGTCAGAGGAAGTATGACTGCCGGGGAATTCATTGCCTTTATCTCTTATAATGCCATGCTGACCTGGCCGGTCCGCTCCCTGGGGCGTATGATCGCCGAGATGAGCAAAGCCGGTGTTTCCATCGAACGTATCCGCTATATCATGAATTCTCCTGTGGAGCAGGACAAGCCGGATGCCGTAACGCCGGATATGAACGGCGATATTGCATTTGAGAATGTTACCTTTGCCTATGCGGATACGCCGATTCTTTCCGATATCAGCTTTCGGATTCCACAGGGGACCACGTTCGGCATCCTGGGCGGCACCGGATCCGGCAAATCTACGTTGATGCACCTGTTAAACCGCCTTTATGATCTGCCGCCGGAAAACGGGCGGATCACCATTGGCGGTGTGGATATTACGGACATGAAGGGAAGCTGGGTGCGTTCCCATATCGGCATGGTGCTGCAGGAACCTTTCCTGTTCTCCCGCACGATTGCGGAGAATATCGGCATTACGCGCCGGAATATGGAGTTGTCCGATATCCGCTGGGCGGCATCCATCGCCTGCGTGGACGATGCCATCACGGAATTTACGAACGGTTACGATACCGTTGTGGGCGAGCGGGGCGTCACGCTGTCCGGCGGGCAGAAACAGCGGACGGCCATGGCGCGCATGTTGACCCAGCGGACGCCGATCATGATCTTCGACGATTCCCTGTCGGCGGTTGACGCTGAGACGGATGCAAGGATCCGGCAGGCGTTGAAAAAGAACTTGAAAGGATCCACTGTGATCCTGATTTCCCACCGGGTCACCACGCTGATGCAGGCGGAATGTATCCTGGTGCTGGATAAGGGGCGGATCGCTGAAATGGGTTCCCACGAGGAATTGATGGAGAAGGGCGGCATCTACCGCCGGATTTACGATATGCAGATGACTTTACCGGAGGAGGTGGCAGCACATGGCGTATAAGAAAGACGAGCAAAAGGAATATGTATCGCTTCCCTGGTTTGGGATCAACAAGTTGCTGCCGTATTTAAAGCCCTATCGCCGTATCATCTTCTGCATGATATTTCTGGGACTGACAGGCGGCCTGGTGGATATCGTATTGCCGCTTTTCCAGCGGTATGCCCTGAATCAGTTTATTGCCGCAGGGACACTTACTACATTGGGAAGTTTTATCGCAGTTTACATCATGGTGCTGGCTTTTCAGGTGGTGGCCAACACGAGTTCGGCGTATCAGGCGTGTCAGATTGAAATGTATGTAGGCAGAGATATGAAGCGTGCCAGTTTCGATCATCTGCAGACGCTGGCCTTTTCCTACTATAATCAGAACAGCGTGGGCTATATTCACGCCCGGGTCATGAGCGACACCAATCGTATCGGCAGCCTTGTGTCCTGGGGCCTGATGGACGGCATCTGGAATATGTCCTACATTCTGGGGGCCGTGGTGGTCATGCTGACCATCAACTTTAAGCTGGCGCTGTGGGTACTGGCCATTGTGCCGCTTACCGCGCTGGCGGCAGCTTTTTTCCAGAAGAAGCTGGTGATCTTAAACCGCCGTATCCGGGAGATCAATTCTCAGATCACCGGCAACTTCAATGAAGGTATCACCGGAGCCAAGACCACCAAGACACTGGTGATCGAGGAGAAAATGGAGCAGGATTTTGACGAAACCACTGCCGAGATGAAACGTACTTCTGTACATGCGATGCACTACCGGGCTTTGTTTTCTTCGATGATCTCGTTCTCTTCTTCGATAGCGCTGGCTGTGGTGTTGTGGCGGGGCGGCATTATTACCCTGCAGGGGGTGATCGAGATCGGCACCCTGTCGGTCTTCATGTCCTATGCACTGGGCCTGATGGAGCCGGTGCAATGGATTGTGCGCGCTGTTTCCGATCTGATCACCGTGCAGGTGAATGTGGAGCGTTTTACCAGACTGATGGAGACGGAGTCCGACGTCAGAGACACGCCGGAAGTGGTTGCCAGATACGGAGATTCTTTTGAGCCTTTGCGGAAGAATTGGGAACCGTTACACGGGGATATTACCTTTGAGGATGTATCGTTCAAATATCCGGACGGCGACGAGTATGTGCTGGAGCACTTTGACCTTCATGTGCCGCAGGGCACCAATGTGGCGATCGTGGGGGAGACCGGCGCCGGCAAATCCACGCTGGTCAATCTGGTCTGCCGTTTCTTTGAACCGACATCGGGACGGATCCTGATCGACGGTAAGGATGCCAGAGAGCGTTCGCAGCTGTGGCTGCACAGCAACATCGGCTATGTATTGCAGACACCTCACTTATTCTCAGGTACTGTACTGGAAAATCTGCGCTACGGGAATCCGGATGCCACCATGGAACAGATCGAGGCGGCGGTAAAGAGCGTATCCGCCGATGCCGTGATCGCCCGTATGGACAAGGGCTATGACAGTGATGTGGGGGAGGGCGGCGACCTGCTTTCCACCGGGGAGAAGCAGCTGCTCTCCTTTGCCAGGGCGATTTTGGCCGATCCGCGCATTTTCGTGCTGGATGAGGCGACTTCTTCGATTGATACCGTGACCGAGAAGCTGATTCAGGACGCCATCGAGCATTTGATGAAAGGACGCACTTCTTTTGTCATTGCCCACCGACTTTCCACCATCAGGCAGGCGGATGTGATCCTGGTGGTGCATGACGGTAAGATTGTTGAGCAGGGAACCCATTCGGAACTGATCGCAAAGAAGGGCGCTTACTATAACCTGTATACCAGGCAGTTCCAGGAGGAAGCCGTGGAGGATGCTTTCGAGAGGAAAGCGCCGTGATCCAACGCCAGCCAGGTATGTCGGATGTGCCTGTCATTCAGTATGGAATAGCAGCGAAATCGGAAAATATGCTTGCGTGGCTATATATTGTCAGATAAAATAGTATCATATAGTGTTTGTGTGTTTGAAAATGACATGGACGCTATATGATATTTTTTATCCTATAGGAAACAGGCAGGATTGTTTCTATTACATCATAAGGAGGGTTACTGTATATGAACAAGATCAGAATCGAATCGCCGGAGGTGCAGGGTTTTGAGAAGGAACACACCGCGGCGGTGCGCAGGCTTGCACCGGAGTGTATGGTGCTTCTGAAGAATGACGGCACGCTTCCGCTGCAGGGAACGGGGAAGCTGGCTTTGTACGGCAGCGGCGCCAGGAAGACCATCAAGGGCGGCACGGGCTCCGGCGACGTGAATGTACGGCATTTCGTGACCGCAGAGGAAGGTTTGAAGAATGCGGGATTTGAACTTACTACCGGCAGCTGGCTGGACGGCTATGATCAGGTGGTGGCGGAGGCCAGAAAAGCATTTTTCGGGGGAATCCGTAAGGAGGCGGAAGCGGCGGGCGTGACGGGGCCGCAGATGATGATGTTTGCCATGGGAAGAAGCTGCCCGGAACCGGAGTATGAGCTGCCGCTTGACGGCGAGGGAGATACGGCAGTCTATGTGCTGGCCCGCAATTCGGGTGAAGGTGCGGATCGGAAACCGGCAGCAGGCGATATCAACCTGACGGCGACGGAGATTCGGGATATTCTGGCATTGCATGCAAAGTATGAGAAGTTTGTGCTTGTACTGAACGTGGGCGGTATGGTGGACTTAAAGCCGGTGGCGGCAGTGGGCACGATCCTGCTTCTTGGGCAGCTTGGTTCCGCCACGGGAGACGCGCTGGCGGATGTGCTTTTGGGTAAGTCTTATCCTTCCGGCAAGCTGACCATGACCTGGGCGCCGATCGAGGACTATGCGTCCACGGAAGGCTTCGGCGATCCTAACGATACATACTATAAGGAAGGCGTTTATGTAGGATACCGCTATTTTGATACCATCGGCTATGTGCCCACCTATCCTTTCGGTTATGGTATGGGATACACCACATTTACCGTGGAGCCGAAGGAGCTGGCGGCGGATGCGGCAAAGGTATCCGTTACGGCGACGGTGACCAATACCGGCGCTGCAGCGGGTAAGGAAGTGGTGCAGGTTTACTACTCCGCGCCGGCAGGAAAGCTGGACAAACCTTATCAGGAGCTGGCGGGTTATGCGAAGACGAAGGAACTGGCTCCGGGGGAGAGACAGGATGTGACGGTGACTTTTGACACGCAGTCCATGGCATCCTATTGTACAGAGTGCGCGTCCTATGTGATGGAGGCGGGTACATACTATATCCGTGTGGGGAACAGTTCCCGTAATACCCATATCGCGGGAGCGGTGGCGCTGGATGAGACCAAAGCGGTGGAGAAGGTGAAGAATATCTGCGGCGACAGTGGTTTTGAGGATCTGAAACCGGAGCGCAATCCCATTACCTATGAAGGGGAAGTGGAAGAGAAGGAAAATGCGAAGACGGTAGAGATCAAGGCGGCAGACCTGGCGGTGAAGGAGACTGTCTACCAGGAAGTGCCGGCGGAGATTCCGGCAGGCCCGGCGGTGAGATGGGAAGAAGTAACAGGCGGGGCGAAGACGCTGGATGCGTTTGTGGCCGGCTTGAGCGACGAGCAGCTGGCGTATCTGTGTATCGGCGCCTATAAGGATGCGGAAGACCTGATGGAAGTGATCGGTAATGCGTCCACGTCGGTGGCGGGTGCAGCCGGGGAGACGACCCATCAGCTGGAGGAGATCGGCACGCCCACACTGGTGATGGCTGACGGCCCGGCAGGACTGCGTCTGGCGCCTACCTACAAGGTGGTAGACGGCAAAGCGAAGGCAACCTCTTCCAGTCTGCCCAGCGATTTCATGGCATTGATGACGCCGGAGGAACTGCAGGCTATGGCTGCCAATGCACCAAAGCCCAGCGAGGAAGAACTGGCAGCGCCCACCAATTATCAGTACTGTGTGGCGATTCCCATCGGCACGGGCATTGCCCAGTCCTGGAATGATGATCTGGCGAAGCAGTTAGGCGATCTGGTAGGGGGTGAGATGGAGATGTTCGGCACCCATCTGTGGCTGGCGCCGGCTATGAATATCTACCGTTCTCCACTGTGCGGACGTAACTTTGAGTATTATTCCGAGGATCCGTTCCTTTCCGGCTGCATTGCTGCGGATATCACGAACGGCGTGCAGGTGCATGAGGGCTGTGCGACGACCATCAAGCACTATGCCTGCAACAATCAGGAGACCAACCGCTACTTCTCCAACAGTAACGTGGGAGAGCGGGCGCTGCGTGAGATCTACCTGAAAGGCTTTGAGATCTGTATCAAGAAATCGCAGCCGCATTTTATTATGACTTCCTACAACCTGATCAACGGCGAACATGCCTGCAGCACAAAGGATATCCAGACCTTTACGCTGCGCGACGAGTGGGGCTTTGCTGGCGTCGTGATGACCGACTGGCTGGTGACGGGCGGTATGGGACCAAAGGGCGAGAAGTGGCCGTGTGCATCCTGTGCGGGCAACGTGAAGGCAGGCAACGATATCACCATGCCGGGTATCCCGTCCGACAAGGCGGATATCTTAAAGGCACTGGCAGATGAGAGCCATCCTTACGCGCTGAGCAGGGCGGAACTGCAGCTGGCGGCGAAGAGAGTGCTGGGGATGATTTTGAAGCTGGCATAAAAGACGGCGGAGACGGCATTCCTGCCGGAAACGATGAATGACAAGCTGCAAAAAGAGGGAGTGTGACGTTTCCTGGCAGTAATAGAGAAGTTCCTGTGGGTGAAAGTCTACAGGAACTTTTTTATGCTACAGGAGTTTTTCGAAAGACTTTCAGCCATGGGAATTTATGAATTTTACATGAAATTGCGGCAGGTTCTTGTTAATTTACCATAAGTTCCGTATAATAGGGTTACAGAGGAGGCAGAGCTTATGGGAATTTATTTAAATCCGGGGAATAAGAGTTATTGGGAGGCCGTTCATTCTAAGATATATGTGGATAAAACGGGGCTGATAGCCTATACCAATGAGTTTCTTAATACAAGAGAAAAATATATCTGCGTCAGCAGGCCGCGGCGTTTTGGCAAATCCATGACGCTTGACATGCTGGCGGCATATTACAGCTGTGGCTGTGATTCCGGAGAATTATTTAAGGGTTTCAGGATAGAGAGCCATGCTTCCTTCGAGGAGCATTTGAACAAGTATGATGTGCTCTTCCTCAATATGCAGCGGTTTTTAAGCCGGGCGAAAGACCAGAGAGTGACGGATTATCTGGAGAAGACTGTGATCGCGGAGATTCGTAAGGTATACGGGGACTTTTTTTCAGAAGAGGAGAGTGACCTATCCGTTGTACTGGAACAGATTTATGTGGAAACAGACAGGCAGTTTATCTTTCTGATCGATGAATGGGACTGTGTGATGCGTGAGAAGCAGGAAGCGGAGGGGCTGCAGCGGCAGTATCTTGATTTTCTGCGGAATCTTTTGAAAGACCAGCCCTATGTGGCATTGGCCTATATGACGGGGATTCTGCCGGTCAAAAAGTATGGTTCGCATTCCGCGTTGAATATGTTTGCGGAATATTCCATGACAGATCAGGATATATTCGAAGAGTATACCGGCTTTACGGAGGACGAGGTGAAAGAACTGTGTGAGCGGTTTTCCATGGACTTTGGAGAGACAGAGAGCTGGTATGACGGATACAAACTGATAAGGTTCCAACATATTTATAATCCGAAATCCGTATCTGAGGCGATGCGGCGTCACCGGTTTTCCAATTACTGGACTTCCACGGAGACCTATGACGCGCTGAAGATATATATGGACATGGATTTTGGCGGACTGCGGGCGGATGTTGTACAGATGCTTGGCGGCGGCCATGTCCGGGTCAATACGCGCAGCTTCCAGAATGATATGCAGACTTTCAGAACAAAGGATGATGTATTGACCCTGCTGATCCATCTGGGGTATCTTGCCTATGATTTCGAGAACAGAGAGGCTTTTATCCCGAATAAGGAGATTATCGAAGAATTTGAAAATGCCATGAGTGTGGGCGGCTGGCAGACGGTCATGGACGTGCTGCAGGCATCGGAGAAGCTTCTTGAGGATACTCTTTCAGGGCGGGAAGAGTGTGTTGCCAGAGGTTTGGACAGAGCGCATACGCAGGTGGCTTCCATATTGACTTACAATGATGAGAATTCACTTGGCTGCGCTGTCAGCCTTGCCTATTACAGTGCGCGGAAGGATTATAAGATGGTCAGAGAGATGCCGGCAGGGCGGGGATTTGCAGATGTTGTCTTCCTGCCGTTACCATCCCGCATAAAACCGGCGGTGATAGTAGAACTCAAGTACGACAGGTCAGTTCGATCGGCCATAAGCCAGATCAGGGAAAAGCAGTATCCGCAGGCGTTGGAAGGTTACAGCGGAGAGATCGTGCTTGTGGGTGTGAATTATGATAAAGACAGCAAGGAACACAGCTGTGTGATAGAGAAGATAAGAAAATAGGAGATAAAGCTCCCTGCCCGTATCCGGTTCGGAAATGGGCAGGGAGTTTTGCAGGGCAGGGTATTTTAGGTTCGTTTTTATGTCTGATCCATACCACAGGCCGTTGCCGCTTCCGTCAGGCGACGGTCATGGATAACAGTTTCGTAGAAACGGAAGCCGCCGGCAAAGTTGTAGGCGTCATAGCCGTGTCCGGTCAGGATCCGGCAGGCGATATAGCTGCGCAGTCCGCTCTGGCAGATGACGTATACCGGCTTATGAGGATCGACCTCCGTAAGACGTTCCCGCAGTTCATCTACGGGAATGTTGCAAAAACCTTCGACGTGGCCACCGGCATACTCTTGTGTGGTTCTGACATCCAGCAGCGTTATGCTGCCATCCGTTGGCAGAGAGGACAGCTGTTCCAGATGGAACTGCTTCAACAGGCCGTTGGCGATATTTTCGATCATGAATCCGGCCATGTTTACCGGATCTTTGGCGGAAGAGTAAGGAGGCGCGTAGGCCAGATCCAGATCTTTGAGCCGGGTTGCCGTTAAGCCGGCATGGATGGCGGCAGCAAGCACGTCGATCCGTTTATCTACGCCTTCGTAGCCTATGATCTGGGCACCCAGAAGGCGGCAGGTACTTTTTTCAAAAATTACTTTCATGGTCATCAGCATACCGCCGGGATAGTAGCCGGCATGGCTCATGGGGGAGAGGATGACTTTATCCACGTCCAGCCCGGCTTTTCTGGCATTTGTCTCGTTAATACCGGTGGTGGCTGCGGTCAAGTCGAATACTTTGATCACGGAACTGCCCTGAGAACCGGGATAGCGGCTGTCTTTTCCGCAGATATTGTCCGCGGCGATCCGTCCCTGTCTGTTGGCGGGCCCTGCCAGAGAGAGCAGGGTATTCTGTCCGGTGACATAGTGTTTTACCTGTACGGCATCGCCTACAGCATATATGTCGGGGACTGAGGTCTCCATGCGGTCATTGACAACGATGCTTCCCTTAAGGCCCAGTTCCAGTCCGGCATCTTTTGCCAGGGCTGTGTCCGGCGTGACGCCGATGGCCAGCACTACCATATCGGCGTGCAGGGGCGGCTCGTCTTTTAAGAGCACATCCACGCCGTTATCTTTTGTCTCAAAGCCTTCCACGGTATGGCCCAGAGCCAGCTTTACGCCGTGACGCCGCATTTCACTGTGAATAAAGGCCGCCATATCCGGATCAAAGGGATTCATCAGCTGCTTTGGCCGCTGTACGATGGTGACGTCCATGCCAAGGGCGCGTAGATTTTCGGCCAGTTCCAGACCGATAAAACCGCCGCCCGCAAGCACAGCGGTTTGCGGATGATTCTGGTTGATGTATTCTTTGATGCGGAAGGTGTCTTCTACGGTTCGCAGGGTAAACAGCCGCTCCTGCTCTACGCCCGGAAGTCTGGGCTGGGTTGGTTTTGCACCGGGTGACAGGAGCAGCTTGTCATAAGACTCTTCATATTCTTCTCCGGTGTCCAGATTTTTAACGGAAACGCTCTTGCGCTCCGGATGGATGGCCGTGACTTCATGGCGTACTTTCATATGTACACGGAAGCGGGCGAAAAAGCTCTCCGGCGTCTGGAGGGTCAATTCTTCCGGATCTTCAATGACGCCGCCTATATAATAGGGCAGGCCGCAGTTGGCATAGGAAATATAGCCCGACCGTTCAAATACGATGATCTCAGCCTGTTCATCCAGTCTGCGCAGTCTGGCCGCGGCGGAGGCGCCGCCTGCCACACCGCCTGTGATAATAACTTTCATTTCAGTGTTCCACCTTTCCTGTGTAGGCGGAGATCCCGCCTATATTCTGAATGTTTGTGTATCCCATTCTCGTCAGCAGCCCTACGGCCTGCCGGCTTCTTGCTCCCGAATAACAGTAGACAAAAAGAGGGGTATCTTTGGGCATGGTCAGGGCACTGCCTGCACCGAGAGTCTGGAGCGGTACATTCTGACTGCCGGGGATATGCCCTTCCCGGTACTCCTGGGGTGTGCGGACATCCAGCAGGACCGCACCGGGGGTTGCTTTATAATCTTGTATGCCCTGATCAATGGCCGGGCTTTTTAGAAATTGAAAGAATCCCATACAGACACCTCCTACAGTAAAGCGAGGATCTGGCTTTTCGGCCTGGCTCCCATTGCCTGATTTGTGACTTTACCGTCCTTCATCACCACCAGCGTGGGGATGCTCATGATACCGAACCGGCCTGCCAGTTCCGGCTGTTCGTCTACATTGACCTTGCAGACCTTGATGTCGGAACGTTCGTTGGCAATCTCCTCTATGGCCGGCGCCACCATACGGCAGGGCCCGCACCAGGATGCCCAGAAGTCCAGCAGGATGGGTTTATCGGCATTAAGGATCTCCTCATGAAAATTGTTTTTTGTAATATTGACAGCAGACATATCTGTACCTCCTGTTTACTATTAATGATATTGTGTTGTGCTTTATGTATCGTTAACGACATTGGAAATTTCTTTTTCGGCCTTGCAGAAGCTACCGTATATGGCTTCTGTAAGAGAAGGAAACAGAAATTTGTTATGTTGTTTACTATATGTATAACACAAATATCCGGCGGCTTCTGTGATTTTGTCACATTACGTCTGGCGGTATCGTTCCAGAAAGGTAAGAGCGGCAGAAGACAGTTACCATATCTGCTGTCTGGTGAGTACGTTTATAGAAGCTGATCGTGTAGAAAAGACGGAATGAATGAAAAATATGCATTTTAGTTTTGAAATAGAACATAAAAATATGTATTTTTTACTTCTATAATATATAAAAATATGTATTTTCAATTAAAAAGCAGGTTGAAAATATGCATGTATCATTTGCTTTTGGGATAAAATATGATACACTGACAGTAAAAGCAGACGGATCAGGTGAGCGTTGGCAGTTAGAACGTCCATATACGGAGGATTTTATGCTGAAACGAAAATTTTATGACAGACTTGTGACATGGAAAAATACAAAGAAGCAGTCCTGTTTGCTGGTCAAGGGCGCCCGGCAGATCGGGAAGACTTTTATCATTGACCTGTTTGGACAGGAAAATTACAAGAGCTACGTTTGTATCAATTTTGTAGAAAGACCGCAGGCAAAAGATATTTTTGACGGAGAGCTGACTGCGGAGGAAATTTATAAGCGGATGACGCTGGTCTTTCCTTCGATAAAGTTTATCATCGGGGATACGTTGATTTTTCTGGATGAGATACAGGAATGTCCGAATGCAAGAGCTGCCTTAAAGTTTCTGGCGATTGACGATCGCTATGATGTGATCGCATCCGGATCTTTACTTGGCATCAGCTATCGGGAAGTGCCTTCGATTCCTGTCGGATATGAGAAGCAGGTAGAGATGCATTCGCTCGATTTTGAAGAGTATTTGTGGGCGGTCAACTATGGGGACGATAAGATTGCGATCCTGAAACAGTATTTTGAAAAGAAAGAGAAAATACCTGCAGTGATTCACGAAACAATGTTGAAGCATCTGCGGGAATATATTGTTGTGGGTGGAATGCCGGCGGTTGTCAATACCTTTGTGGAGCAGAAGCATTTCGGCCTCGTGCAGGAGGAGCAGCAGAAAATTCTGGTCAGCTATTTTGACGATATTTCCAAATATGCTTCCAACACGGAAAAGCCGAAGGTGAAAAACTGCTATCTATCTGTGCCCAGGCAGCTTGCCAAAGAAAATAAGAAGTTTCAGTTTTCTATTGTGGAGAAAAAAGCGACTGCAAGAAAATATGAAAACAGCATAGAATGGCTTAGAGATGCGAATTTTGTGATGCTGTGCCATAATGTCAGCACACCGTCGTTTCCTCTGTCTGCCTATGAAAAAGAGGAGCAGTATAAATTGTATCTGTCAGATATTGGGCTGCTTGTATCACTTTATGGATTCGATATGAAAAAAGCGATCATTGATGATACTCTGTCAGGGAATGCAAAAGGAGGGATTTATGAAAATCTGATCGCAGATATGCTTCGAAAGAAAGGATATCCACTGTATTACTACCGAACAGAGAACGGTTCTATGGAAGTGGAATTTCTGCTTTCCAAAGATGCGTCAGTGGTTCCCGTTGAAGTAAAGGCAGGAAACGGTTCTACGGCTTCCCTGAACAGTCTTTTGAAGAGAGAGGAAATCCCATACGGGTATAAGCTGATCGCCGGAAATGCAGGTGTAAATGATAAGAAAACTGTGCTGCCGCTTTATATGGCGATGTTTCTCTAAGGAGGCGCAAAAGGCTAAAAAATGACAGCCGGAATCCAAATATTTCTCCCCTCTGTGGTTGTGGAATCTCCTGCAAATGTTATATACTATAAGAAATAATCCTGCAACAGGAAAGGAGTAGGGGATGGAGAACAAAGTTTTTGACACAAAATTATATGCGGCTGCGGCACGGGCCGTGGCTGCGGAAGGTATTGTCATGCTGCGCAATGAGGGGCAGGTGCTGCCGCTTGGCAAGGGCGAGAAGATCGCGCTTTTCGGCCGGGGACAGTTTAATTATTACAAGAGCGGCACAGGCTCCGGCGGTCTGGTCAATACAAGTTATGTGACCGGTATCCGGGAGGCGCTTAAGGAGAGCTCTTTTGTACTGAATGAGAAGCTGCAGGCGGTATACGAAGCGTGGCTGAAAGAGAATCCTTATGATGCCGGTGCCGGCTGGGCAGGGGAACCCTGGTTCCAGAAAGAGATGCCGCTGACGAAGGAACTGGTGGATGAGGCAAAGAAGGAGTCCGATACGGCAGTGATCGTGATCGGCAGGACTGCCGGAGAGGATCAGGACAATAAAGCGGAAGCGGGCAGTTATCTGCTGACGGAAGCGGAGGAAGAGATGCTCAGTCTGGTGTGCGCTTCGTTTACGCGCACAGTGGTACTTTTGAATGTGGGCAATATCATAGATATGAAGTGGGTGGAGCGTTACCAGCCGGCGGCAGTGCTGTATGTATGGCAGGGCGGCCAGGAAGGCGGCAACGGCGTGCTGGATGTACTGGAGGGAACCGTAACGCCTTCCGGTAAGCTGACGGACACCATCGCCAGAGATATCGCAGACTACCCCTCCACCGGTAACTACGGGGACGAGAAGCGGAATGTCTATCAGGAGGACATCTATGTAGGATACCGCTACTTCGAGACTTTTGCGAAGGACAAGGTTCTCTATCCCTTCGGCTTCGGTCTTTCCTATACGACCTTTGCGGTGGAAGCGAAGCTGGAGACGGCGGGAAGCGCAGATGCAGACACGGCCGCTGTGATCAGCGCGCAGGTGACCAATACGGGAGCCGTTGCCGGCAAGGAAGTGGTGCAGGTTTACTGTGAGGCGCCGCAGGGCGCGATGGGCAAACCGGCAAGAGTTCTGTGCGGCTTTGCCAAGACGAAGGAGCTTGCACCGGGTGAGGACCAGACACTGCAGATCGCAGTTCCCTGGTATACGCTTTCTTCCTATGATGACGGCGGTGTTACGGGACACAGATCCTGCTGGGTTCTGGAAGCGGGAGAATATGTCTTCCACGCGGGAACCGACGTGCGCAGCGCTGCGGCGGTGGGCAGTCTGACGCTGGAGGAGACAAAGGTAGTCAAGGAGGCAGAGGAAGCGTGTGCACCGGTGACTGCTTTTGAGCGGATGAAACCCCAGGCGGGCGGCCAGGACGGCTATCAGGTTATGTATGAGGCGGCGCCTCTGCGCACGGTGAATCCGGGAGAGCGGCGGACCAAAAGGCTGCCGGAGAACATCGCCTGCACGGGTGACAAGGGCTATAAATTATCCGATGTGGAAAAGGGCGCGGTGTCCATGGAAGAGTTCCTGGCGCAGCTGTCGGACGAGGATCTTTGTTGCATGGTAAGGGGCGAAGGTATGTGTTCCCCGAAGGTAACGCCTGGTACGGCAGGCGCTTTCGGCGGCGTTACGGAGAGTCTGCAGGCGTTCGGCATTCCGGTTGCCTGCTGCGCGGACGGGCCGAGCGGTATCCGTATGGACTGCGGCAGCATCGCCTTTGCCATGCCAAACGGCGCATGTCTTGGCAGTACCTTCAACGAGGCGCTCTCGGAAGAACTGTTTGAGTGGGAAGCACTGGAGCTTCGTAAGAATAAAGTAGATACCCTGCTGGGGCCGGGCATCAACCTGCATAGGAATCCTTTAAATGGAAGGAACTTCGAGTATTTCAGCGAGGATCCGCTGGTAACGGGTAAGATGGCGGCGGCGCAGCTGCGGGCTATGGGACGCTATGACGTTACCGGCACGATCAAGCACTTCGCCTGCAACAGCCAGGAATATAAGCGTAATCTGGTGGAGGCAGTGATTTCCGAGCGTGCGCTCAGAGAGCTGTACTTAAAGTGCTTCGAGATCGCGGTGACAGAGGGCGGCGCATACTCCATCATGACCTCCTACAATCCGATCAACGGCTTCTGGTCTGCCAGCAACTACGATATGCTGACCACGATCCTGCGGGGCGAGTGGAAGTATGACGGTATCGTGATGACCGACTGGTGGGCTAAAGGCAATGACGAGAATATGACCGGAACGGTGGAGAATGTGGCGGCCATGGTGCGCGCTCAGAACGATCTGTTCATGGTGACGGCAGATTCCTCGAAGAATACGCAGAATGACAATTCCGCGGAAAGTCTGGAGAAGGGAACCGTTGCCAGAAGCGAATATGTGCGCAGTGCGGCCAATATCTGCCGGTATCTGCTGCGGACGCCTGCTTACCAGCGTATGATGGGCAGGGAGAGCGAGCTTGACAGGCAGCTGGCGGCCATCGCGGCACAGGAGACGGAGTCCTTCGGCGAACTGGTGCGTCTTGTCGTTTCGGAGAAAGAGGCGCTTCTGCCGGCAGAGCAGATTCCGACAGCCAAGGGCAGCAGCATCAACTTCGAGCTGAATCTTGGCGAGAGAGGCGTTTATAAGCTGGATCTTGTCTGCAGGATCGTGGGACAGGGAAGCCTGGCGCAGGTGCCGCTCACCGTTTCAAAGGATAAGCAGATCGTGAAGACAATCTCCCTCACCGGCGAGGACAAGGAATGGCGGACCGAGACCGTGATGCTGCAGCCTTCCTTCCACAATACGACCTTCCTGAAATTCTTCTTCGGACAGGGCGGAATGGAGATCAAAGAGGCACGCCTTACGCTGGAGGAATCCTGGGAAGAGAAGTTCCAGGCCATGAAGAAGGTGCACGCAGAAGAGCAGGAAGACAAGTAAGATAAGAATACAGCAGAAAACTGCCATGGAAAATAACCGTGGCAGTTTTTTTTGACTTTTTCAGGAAATCGGCAGGTCCTCCTTCTTCTCCGCATACAGGTTCCGGTACTGGGAAGGCGTCATCTGATGCCGTTTCTTGAAGGCCCGCATGAAGTTCTCCGGATTTTCGTAGCCGATCATTTTGCTGATCTGGTTGACTGTCAGAGTGGAACTCTTAAGGAGCAGGTCGGCTTTCTGGAAACGGATCTGTTTAAGCAGCTGGGAAAAGGTGCAGCCGAAGAGTTTTTTGATATAGCGGGAGCAGTAGGGAACGGTATAGTGCAGATGAGCGGCCAGCTTCTCCAAAGTGATGGTGGAGTAGTGCTCCTGTACGTAAAGCAGGATCTCATGGTCGCTGTTGCCAAGAGGAACGGTCTGGGTGGCGGCCTGCCACTGTTTGGAGAGGCGTAGCAGCAGCACCATCAACATACCGGTCAGTATACGGTCCGTATAGTTGTCCGGGGAGAGCATCTCGCCGAACATATGAAAGACCTGCTCCCGGATCTCTTCGTTATCCCCGGTGCGGAAGAGCAGATACTGCTCACTGTTCTCATTATAGATGCTGCCAAGCAGGAACCGGCTGAGCATGTCCTGCCCCTTGAGAAGCCCGGTACAGATTTCCGTGAAGGCGGACAGGCGTACCAGAATCCGGATACTGTCGCATTCGGAAGAAGCGCGCTGCGTGTGCCTGGCTGCAGGCGGCAGGATACAGAAATCCCCTGCGGTGAAAGTCTGTACGGTCTGGTTGATCACATGGACGCTGCTGCCGGAAAGGACGTAGATGATCTCGAAATAAGTATGGGTATGTTCCGGAATCTCAATCGTGGAAGGCTTAAACAGGACTACGGTCCTTTCCACATCGGTGGGGATGTCATAGACATCATAGATGACATTCAGGATATGATTCCAGGTGAGCAGTGGAATCCCGTGAGAATCGTAGTCCACCGGCATTTTTGACAACAACGTAAAGAAATCGCCAAAATCTGAGTGGGGGGGGGGTTAAAATGGCGCAGTCCCCAATTCAGCG
>VSOD01000499.1 GCA_009774655.1 Lachnospiraceae bacterium | reverse complement strand
GTTATGGCTGCTCTGTTCTTCCGCTTATGAATTTTGTAAACACGGATATACGCGGAATTCCCTTAAAAGACAGTGAGCCTTTATCCTATGGTATCTTTTTTAAGAAAAGTTCTCAAAGCCCTCTTTTAAAAAAATTTATTTTCATTGTAACGAATACATCTTACAGTTAACCACAAAAGCGATATGGATATCCGAAAGTCTCCTTATCGCTTTTTCATTCAATGTATAATTTCCAAACCTTTTTATTTTGCTTTGCAAGGGGGTTCAAAATCAATTAAAGGGTTCAAATTACATTTTCACACCATCCACAATTTCAGAACATAAAAAAGAAGGCTTCCGGCAAGTTATCCAACCTGTCGAAAGCCTTTATTTCAAGCGTTTTTCACATATTCTCTTGAAATGGATTGTATCAAAATGCGGTTTTACATATCCTCGTATTCTATGATCTGCGCCCTGTCGCCTTCCTCCAGAAACATGGCTATGTACTCCCTGCACATAATGAGCTGGTTTTCAACGCTTTCGCCTTTGCCGGTCCATTTGGACTTTCTGCTGTAGATGGCGATCCGCAACCAAATTCCCCCTTTCGCTATGGATTGCTTTCTTTAAACCTGAGGATCAGTTCATCCAACACTGCAAGCTGCTCCTTTTTCGACAGGCCGCTCCCGCATACGGCCTGCTTTATATAGATGAGTGTGAATTCATTTACGATATTCTGTATATCCGATTTTTCTTTGCCACACTCTGTGATGCAGTTTATTTCATGGTTTCTCATGCAGGACTCCATACAGTTCTTGTTACAATATATGTAACGGGTATTCCCTTTTTTCCGATTTCTTTTCTATGGGAGTCTTCCCTGCGGGAATACATCTGCACGCTGCTCTTTTTAAGCTGTCTGCGCATCTTTCTCCGCTTTGGTATTCTGCTCGCAGGCGCCGTAAAGCAGAACAGCTTTCCTGCATCTGCCGTCCCTTCCCTGATCAATAACAGTTTTTGCATTGTCCAAATCCGCCTCTGAGCGCCTCTTCCAACGTGACCTGTCTGGCTCTGTCAGGATTCATCCGGCCACAATCATTGATGCGATGATATTTTTCTCCTGTCGCTGAAAGCCACACCAAAGTACCGGCAGGCACTGAAACTTCCGGCTCCGGAACAGACGGTCCTTCGACATTGACGGATTCCTCCGACTGCGGGACGTTGTTTCTTTCGGCTGTCATGGTGTCCGGCTCTGCTTCCGGCTGCGAAAGGTTGTCTGCCCCGGCTGTCGCGGCGCCCAACGCTGTTTCCGGCTGCGAAGCATTGCCTTTTTCGGCCATGGCGGTGACCGGCTCTCCTTCCGGCTGCCCGGCATTTTCATCCGCTGCGGGAACGGCCTGCCCCGTCATATCGCTGGAAGCCATTTCTGCACTGTCCTGAGCGGCTGGGACGGGCTCCGGCTCTTCCGGCTCCCATACATTCGTCAGGTGATCCACTGCATACTGCGCGGCATCCGCAGGAAAATAATCCCCATATGCAGAGACCAGCTGCTCATAGATATCCGCTTTCGGCATATGCATGGTGTCACTGTAGGCATTGGCGCGGTTCAATGCCTGATAGTATTTCAAAGGGATACTGTCAACTTCTGTTTCCGCCTGGTATGCTTCTACAGATTGTGATCCTGCATGATCTTCGTCGTCAGCTGTGTCAATTCCTGCCGACGCTGCCATGCTCGGTATTTCCTCCGGCAGTAACAGCGGCAGAGAAAAACCCTCCGGCAGACTACTGCTTTGTATCGAAGCGGTCTCCTGCGGTATGGACCCGCTTTGTATCAGGGCAGTCTCCCGGGTTGCAGATTTGTTGTCCGGCACTCCGAATTCTCCGATAAATACAGCATGGAAAATGATAAAACAGGACAGAACCGCCGTACATCCTCCAACCGAAGCCAAAATGGCTGTAAGTACATTTAAAATGGGATTTGACTTTTTCATGAGTATCTTCCTTTGCATTCCTCTTTGTGATCACCGTATATGCCTCTGTCACATCAAAGTGATCTCTGACTGATCTGCTTCTTAAACGCTGATTTGTATTTTTATCATACCTGATTCCCCCTGAAATCGCAACCGGTTTCCGCCAGCTGTGCGGAGTGATATGCAGTTGTCTCCACCTTTTGTCAACAACTCCAAAAAGTTTCCAAATATACACTTGCGGCAAATCTACCCTGCTCTCCATTATCGCCGGACTGCTTGCCCCGGAACAGGGATCCCTGTTCTTCAAGGGCAGATGCCTCGCGGACTGCGGTGACAATGACCGGATTACGATCGGCTACATGCTGCAGCGCGACCATCTGTTTGAATGGCGCACCATCTATCAGAATGTCATTCTCGGACTGGAGCTGAACCATACACTCACACAACAAAACAGGGAATACGTCCTGAAACTGCTTGCCGACTACGGCCTTGCCGCTTTTAAAGATAAAAAACCGTCAGAGCTGTCCGGCGGAATGCGCCAGCGGGCGGCCTTAATCCGCACCATGGCCATCCACCCCGACCTGCTTCTTCTGGATGAACCTTTCAGTGCGCTGGATTCCCAGACACGCCTAAACGTCTCCGCTGATATCGCACAGATCATCCGGCAGACCGATAAAACCGCCGTTCTTATCACCCACGATCTGTCCGAGGCCATCACACTTGCGGACCGGGTACTTGTCCTTTCCAAAAGACCCGCCATCATCAAATGTGAAATGCCGATCCACTATGAAATAGACCGCCATGATCCTATGGCGATCCGGAACACACCTGAATATCAGCAATATTTTAATCATTTATGGGAGGTGCTGACGAATGAACAGTCCGTTATCCACGCAACCTGAATCCGTATCCGAAAACCAGATCCGCTACTTGAAAGCCCACAGGCGGCATCACCATATGGTCAGCCTGTTCCGCCTGCTTCTGGTCGTCCTCTTTTTGGGCCTGTGGGAACTGGCTGCCAGAAAAGAGTGGATCGATGTCTTCTTTTTCAGCAGTCCGGGCGATATCGTGCGCTACCTGTACCAGATGCTTATTGATTATTCCTTTTTCACCAATACAGGCATCACACTTTTAGAAACCATTGTCAGTTTCCTGCTGGTCACATTGTTGAGTCTGCTTGTGGCAACGCTTCTCTGGTATGTAAGCAGCCTCGCCGAAATCCTGGAGCCCTATCTGGTCGTACTCAATTC
>VSOD01000498.1 GCA_009774655.1 Lachnospiraceae bacterium | reverse complement strand
TTGTGCCCGGGCAAAAGAAGATGCCTGACAATCACGCCCCTTTGCATCATACCATTCTCATCAAAGACCGGCTCTCCCACTGTGTCTGCCATCTCTCCAAGCGCCCCCTTTGCCACCTCCGGATAGTCAGGAGCCGCCGAATATCCGGCCGCCAACGCCGGATCCATATACTTGAAGTCCGTCAGATAGATGTCCACAATGCCTGCCAGCGCCCTGATCACTTCCTGCTTCTCGTAGCCGCTGCCATTGTAGACCACCGGCAGCGCAAGCCCGCTGTCTCTGGCCAGCAGCACGGCCTCCGCCACGCCGGTCACATAATGATCCGGCGTGACCAGATTGATATTGGCCGCCCCTTTTGCCTGCAGGTTTAAAAAAATGTCCGCCAGCTGCTTTGTTGTCACCGCTTTTCCTTTTCCGCCGGCTGCGATCTCATAATTCTGGCAGTAGACACAGCGCAGATTACAGCCCGCAAAGAATACCGTCCCGGAACCCTTTGGTCCGGAAATGCACGGTTCCTCCCACGGATGCAGCGCCGCCCGCGCCACCCTGATCCCATCATCCGCCTGACAAAATCCCCGCTGTCCCTCTGCCCTGTGTGCCAGACACTCTCTCGGACACAGATTACAGGGGCTGATGCTCAACCCTTTCCACTGCATAGATATCCCGCCTTCCCCTGTTTCGTTCGTCCATCTTTTCAAAACCTACAGAATCTTCATAAATTGTAATTGAGATGTCATCATTACTGTACTCTTCTGCAATTTCTTTCAGCTTACTTATCACATCATCTTTTGTCATGCTTAACATTTCTTCAAGATCTGTTTCGTTCCAAAAATCCCGTATCCCGTTCATCATACTGCCGATACAATAGTCGCGTTCCCCGACAGTAAGCGTCTCCTTGTCCGCGATATGATAGGAAAACTGATAGAATAAATCACACCAGGCGTTGTATCCGTTTTCTTCCGCTGTTTTTGACGGAAGATATTGATTACAGCCAGGGTCTTCCTCTTTCCGTCCCGTGTTAATACTTTGCACATATTTTCCATTTTCCACTCCGGAAAGCCATGTGGTCAATGCCACAAAAGAAAGCTCGTCACTGTCCAGCTTCACGGAAAAATCCTGCTGGGCAATATCAATATTGATCCGTTCCATTCGTTCATAACTTTCATTTGCCCATTCCAGTAAATCCATGTTAAAGTCTGCAACTGACCTGGCTTGGTAATCGGCTGTTTTCAATTCCAATAAGGAACGGTAATCTTCCTCTGTGCCATTAGGATATTCCCGGCTCTCCTGTTCTTCCTCTATCGTTTCCTGTCCGCCCCTTCCGGTGTCAGGTTCCGAAAGCAGCTTGTCAAATTCTTCATCAGAAAAATCTGTGCCCTGAACAGTATTACTTTCCCTGTCACTGCCGGCTGCGGAAGTCGCAAAAGTAGTCGTCACGCCCACAATCAGCATTGCGGCAATACAAATTGCAAATAATGAGGTTTTTTTCATTTTCATAATCGCTGTAATCCTTTCTTCGACAGCATTTTTACTAAAGTTGTTACAAAATGGCAACAGTCCGCTTTTTGCCGCTTCCATGTTGATCAGCATCAGCGAATAGGCAGATTTTGACTTTTCTCCGAATTGCCGTATAACGCTCTCATCACAGGCCAGCTCGATATCACGGTTAAAGAGCCTGTACATCACCCACACAAAAGGGTTAAACCAATGAACACAAAGGGCACACGCCGCAAGCAGCTTTGTGACCGTGTCATAACGATAAATATGCACATACTCATGGGTGAGGATATACTGCAGTTGTTTCTCATTCTTCCAGTCCGTTTTTTTCGGCATTAAAATAACCGGACGGAAAATGCCATAAGTCAACGGAGTGGAAATCCGATCAGACTGCCTTACCAGGACCGGACGTTTTAACGTCTGCTGCTCCAGCCATTTTTCCACATAATGGCTGCGGACGGGTAACGCTGTCCGGAATTCCATCAGACAACGCAGGTAAGATATGACGAAAAACAATGCGGCAGGTATCATGCCTGCACACCATACAATAAACCACAGGGAAACAGATGACAAAATGTCCGCCGGCGGCTGTTCCATCCCCCCTGTTGCAGCAAATACCCCTTCTACAACCGGCATGTTGTAATCTGTTGTTACTTCCGGCAATGCTGCGGAAGACAGGCCGTGAGTTACCAGTGTATAAACACTGAACACTGACGGAATCGAAAACGGGATCAGCAGTCTCACCATCACCAGTTCCCAGAGAACAAGGAACGTCTTTTTCGGCAGTTTATTGATTGCCGCCGCACGGATCATCACAACCGCAGTAATGAAAACAGCCCCCGAAAAGCTCATTTGCAGTAAACTCATCTACATCACCTCATTCCAAATCTTCCACAATCTGTCTGAGCTTCTGAATCTGCTCGGCGGAAAGTTTTTTCCTGCCTAACAGGGCTGCAAACAGCTTGTCAACCGAACCGTCATAAATCTTGTCAATCAATTCATTCGTTTCCGCTTCCTGTACCTCTTCTTTCGGAATAAGGGCATGGCACATGAAATTCGGTTCGGAACGCTCAATCGCTCCTTTTTTGATACACCTTTTTATCAGTGTATAGGTGGTATTCATGTTCCAGCCGATTTCTTCTTTCAGAACATCGGAAATGTGCTTTGCCGTGGAATCACCCTCGCTCCAAAGCACACCCATTACTTTTAATTCCGAATCAAAAAGTTTAATATCCATTTTCTCCTCCTGGTATCATCTGTATACTACTGCAGTAGTGTCTCTTGACTATACATTACACCTTTCTCAATCGTTTGTCAACACTACTCTGGTAGTGTATGAAAAAAAATATACATAACTCAGAGATTTATTCTATTTTATCAGAGATTTTTCTTACCACAGATCCGCCAAAAATACTACAATAGCATTAATCTACAAGAACATTCATCTATAAGAACATTCATCTACAGGACGAAATCGAAAATCAGGCCGCCGCAGGTACATTGATGCAGCGGCGCCTGACTGCAGGAGGAATCATCATGAAGACAACAATCTTAAACGACCAGTGGACCTTAACCGTTATCGGCGAAAATGTGTACAACATCCCCGGGACACCCATCCGCACCGAGGTTCCCTCCACCGTGTACAGCACGCTGCTTGGGCAGGATCTGATCCCGGACCCTTTTTACCGTGACAACGAGCTGCCCGCATTGA
>VSOD01000497.1 GCA_009774655.1 Lachnospiraceae bacterium | reverse complement strand
ATGATGCGGCCGTTGTCCATGACAAGGATCAGATCCGCGTCCTTGATGGAAGAGATCCGGTAGGCGATCACGAAGACGGTGCACTGACCGTTTAATTTTTTCAGCTGGTTCTGTATGTAGCTTTCTGTCTCCATGTCCACGGCGGATGTGGTGTCGTCCAGGATCAGGATAGAAGGCTTCTTGAGCAGCGCCCGGGCCAGGGAGATACGCTGCTTCTGACCGCCGGAAAGGCCGACGCCCCGCTCGCCCACGACGGTGTCATAACCGTCCGGCATCCCCTTGATAAAGTGGTTGGCGTCCGCCATGACGGCAGCGTCATGGATATCCTCAAAGGAGCAGTGGGGACGGCCGTAGGCGATATTTCCCTCGATGGTGTCGGAGAACAGGAAGATATCCTGCATGGCCATGCCGATGTTGTCCCGCAGTTCGTAGAGATCCAGATCCTTTACGTTGACGCCGTCCACCAGAACCTGACCGCTGTCCGCGTCCACAAAGCGGCAGAGCAGATTCATGATGGTGGATTTGCCTGCTCCTGTGGAACCCAGAATGCCGATGGTCTGTCCTTTGGAGGCGGCAAAGCTGATATCGCTGACGATGGTCTCGCCGTCCGCCGTATAGGAAACGTTCCGGAACTCCACGTCTCCCCGGTACTGCCGGCTTTTGACCGGTTCAGTCGGCATTTTGATCCTGGGTTCTTCCACGTAAGTGTCGTAGATCTTTTCTACGGAGGTGAGGAAGCGGTGGATGTCGTTGACCCACCAGCCTGCCATTCTCAGCGGCATGTTCAACATCCACAGATAGCCGTTCACGGTGACCAGATTGCCGATGGTGATCTCCTCCTGAATGACCATGTAGCCGCCGTAGAACATCAGCACCACGTTGAGCAGATAGGAGAGCACTTCGAACACGGGCAGGTACTTCATCCAGACCCGGGAGGAGGCAAGCTGCGCCTCCAGATAGGCGTCGTTTTCCTTATTAAATTTTTCGATTTCAAAGTCCTCCTTGGCGAAGGCCTTGACTACCCGGTTGCCGCTGACATTTTCCTGGACAAAAGAATTCAGGGAAGAGAAGCGGTTGCGGATGCGGGCGAAGGTGGGCCGCACCTCCTTCGACTGCCGCACGGTGGCAAGGGCAGTGAAAGGCAGGACGAAAAGCATACACAGCGCCAGCTTCACATTGACCGTAAAGATCATCAGCAGGGCAAACACAAACATCAGCAGATTTTCGTAAACGGCGTAGATGATATAGGCGGTAAAATGCCGGATGGCATCCATGTCACCGGTCTGCCGACTCATCAGGTCACCAGTCTTTTTGTGGTTAAAAAAGTTCAGATCCTCCAGCAGCAGGCGGCGGAAAAACTTGTCGCGCATATCGTAGAGAACGCCCTGAGAACAGCTCTCGAAGATCACCTGATGGGCGAAACGCAGGGCGCCCCGCACCAGTGTCACCGAAAGCAGGATCAGGATCAATCGCGGCAGCTGGTCCAGTGCCCCGCCCCGGATCACGTCGTCCACGATGCGTCCGGAGATATACGGATTTACAATGGACAGAACAGAGATCGCGGTGGTCATCACAAGCCCTATGCACAGCAATACACAGTATTTTTTCAGAAATCCCCAGAACCATTTTATGGGTGTCATATGATATCCTCCCTTGAAACAGATTGAAATAAATTTTTTAATTTAAGAAAACCCTTGTTAATTTTATAATTTTGAGGTAAAAAGGAAATGTACTATCTTGCGGGCTGCCTGTCGGATGTTGTTATGTTGCGGGGATGTGCAGGTTGTACAAAATTATCTGCAATTTTTCAGACAAAATGCCAATGCTATACGGTGGAAGCGGATTGGCCCAAAATCATGGCAGGAACTTAACTTACCGGTTCCTGGATCGTGACGGGTGGAATGGAGAACACGATGAGAGAACAGGAAACTTTGCTGCAGGAAGATTTTAACCCTGCCTTTCTTTTTACATGGAAAGGGATCCGCAGGGAGGATGAAAAGAACTATCATAAGCATGAGTATGTGGAATTCTGTTATGTGATGTCAGGACAGGGCCGCCATCGGATCGAGGACCGGGTCTACGAGGTCAGTGAGGGGGATCTGATCCTGATCAACGCCGGGCAGCATCATCAGGCGCTGGTCAGTGCGAGCGGCGGTCCGGCGGTGGAATTCTACGTGGGCATGACGGATATCCACCTAAGAGGCTACGAGAAGAACTGCCTTCCGGCGCCGGAGGATGAGCCGATCCTGCACACGTCGGGAGAGTTGAAGATGAAGCTGAGCAGACTGTGTATTTCCATGGAAGCGGAGAAGGAGACGGAGCGGCTTGGCGGTTACTTCATGATGAAGACCTACGCGCTGCAGATGCTGCTGCTCTTTATCAGAGGACAGGAGCAGCCCCGTAAGGAACGGCCTGTGGAGCAGTATGCCTTCGAGTCGGTGAACCGGAAATATCTGGTGGAGAAGATCATGGATTACTTCGAGGAGCATTACACGCAGAAGATCTCTCTGGGGCAGATCGCGGGCAACATGTACTTGAGTCCCTTTTATATATCGAAGATCTTCAAGGCTGAGACCGGGGAGACACCCATTCATTCCCTGATCGACATCCGCATGGAGAAAGCCAGGGAACTGCTTCTGGCGGAGCCGGGCTTAAGCATTCAGGAGGTGGCGGCGCGGGTTGGGTATGATGACGCCTATCATTTCAGCAAGCTGTTTAAGAAGAAGTTTGGCGTCGCACCTTCGGCGGTGCGGAAGCAAGAGGGGTAGGGGAATAATTAAGAGGAGTAAGACGGCAACAGCTTTTGTGTATATTGACAGCTGCTGCCGTTTTGCTTTTATGTAGACATATCTGTATTTTCTTATTATGTCATCAACATAGGTGTGCAGGTGGACAGAAGATATAATCCCTGGATAGAAATTCAGGTTGAACCTCGCACGATCAGTTCAGTATCCAAGATAACACGTCTGTTTAAAATCGGGGTTCCTTCCATCAAATCCATCAATAAATTGCAGCTCTGGTAACCGATTTGGTAAGTGGGCTGGCTGACTGTGGTGATGGAAGGGACTGTCATGGTTGTCAAATATATATTATCAAATCCAAGGATAGCAACATCCTGAGGAATTGAGAGGTTCAGGCTGCGTGCCGCTTTGATCACAGCGCTGGCAAACATGTCTCTCTCTAATAAACATCTCCGAGCCAACAATAATCCTGA
>VSOD01000496.1 GCA_009774655.1 Lachnospiraceae bacterium | reverse complement strand
CAGATGGTTAAAATAATTATAAATACTCAGACTGTTTAGTTTCGCAGTTTCCGAGATGCTGTATATTACAGCACTTGCTTCTGCTCCTTTGACAGAATCAATAAACACCCAGTTTTTCTTTCCGACACAGAATGTACGAATGGATCTTTCTGATGCAGAATTATCGATCGGAATCTCTCCATCATTGAGAAATTCTCGGAGATATTTTTCCTGATTGATACTGTAATTAAGACCGGAAGCAGTCGTTCCTTTTGGAAGCTGGCTGTCCAAAACATCTTTTACCCACGCAAAATATTCCTCAACAAGCGGCTTTACATTTTTCTGCCGTTCCCTGAGGCGCTGCTGTGGCGTCAGTTCTTTCAGGCTTTCATCCAACTTATAGATTGCTGCGATCCTTACCAGCGCCTGATATGCGGTGGACCTTTTGGCCAGGTCCGGATCCTTTATGGCTTTGACCGCATCAGAGAAATCCCTTCTTGCATGGGCCCAGCATAGCATTGACCAGCCCTTCGAGATTGTCTTCGAGCAGATGGTACTGTGCCAGTCCGTCAGTTACCAGAATGCCTGTGAAACCTTTGTAGAATTCTTCAGGATGTCTGTGGTGGTGTGTTTTCTGGTATTCATACAGGACAACCGGTCTCTCCTTATAGTATTCTCCCGAACGGTGCACCCACATATAACTGATGGAGCCAGCACCCCGTCCGTCATTTATGACCTTTACCGGTGTTTCATCTGCCTGAGTGACATGATATTTGAAAAGCTCTTCTTTCAGCCTGTCATAAACAGGTCTGAAATATCGTTCCGCACAGAGTATCGTCCAGTTTGCCATGTTCTGCCGACTGATATATACACCATTTCTCTGGAATTCCTTCTCCATTCTGTAAAGCGGTATGGAATTGACATACTTGCCATTCAGAATGGCGGCCTCAAGAGATGGCGTGACTATGCTGTTGCGCAGAAGATCTGCCGGTCTGTCACCGCGTAAGAATTCATCCTGGCGCAGTCCGTCTGTGCCTACATATACTTCAACTGTATGCAGCTCCACCGTCCATGATGCAGGAGTATAGCGCAGCCTTTTGTAACTCTCTTCCGGCAGTTTCCGATAACACCCTTCCCCAAAGTGTTCGATCAGCTTTTCTTCCGGCACACTGTGTATAATGGATTCTTCCGGCAGTCCGGAGAGATCAGCATCACGGGTCCCGGGTTTTTTCTTCCTTTTTGTCTGCTGTGGAAGCACTTCGTCAATGGAAGGCTCTAAAGCATTTCCGGCTTCTTCCGATAAAGCTTCGGCCTCATTAAACAGATCCAGCTGTCCGTCGATCACATCAAGACGTTCCGAATGTCTTCCAAAACGCTGCTGGTTTGCGATGCTGATCTGTTCGATCAGTTTCTCCATGTTTGCATTCAGCTGTTCCATCTGCTCCTGCATGGATGTGACAAGAAGGATCAGTTCCTGTCTGCTGAGATCATTCAGTTCATCCGGTGCATATTTCTTTGCCATACAGATCTCTCCTATGGTCTTATTATACAGCAAAATCGGAAGATAAGCGAATTTCAGGACACCTGTCATTCGTCATTCTGCCTATGTTTATAAGCGGCCAGACAGGGATTTTAGCAGGATGAAAATATGAAGTTTCTAAAGTTCAGGCATTTTCTCTCTAAGGACAGCAACACACTTTTATATCCATATACAGGGTACTGCTGAAACCATTTGGCAGCATCTCATTTACTTCAGGATAAGCCGGAAAATTTCTCTGTTCTGCACAAAAATTTACAGTACTCTGGCAGGATGGACTTCTCTGATCTTCGGGCTGACAGGGTTTAATCCATTCATTAAGAGCTGGTATTGTTCCCTTGTAAGCTCCACCGCTTCTTTGGGTGTCCTGGGCCAGGAAAAGGAACCGGCTTCCAGTCTTTTATAAAGGAGCAGAAATCCCGTCCCTTCCCATAACAGTCCTTTTATCCGGTCGTTTTTTCCACCGCAGAATAAAAACAATACATCCTTTTCGAATGGATTCAGATCATATCCGGTGCTGATCAGCTGCGCCAGCCCGTCAATACTCTTACGCAGGTCAGTACGGCCGCAGGCTATTACGATCTTTTTGACACCGGCAGCTTCAGCGAGCATGACCAATTCCTCCCATTATCCTGTCAAGCAGACGGTCGGATATGCTGTTGGATAAACCGATAGTAGTGTTTCCCGTCTTGATAACTGCATCTGCGTGAAAAGAAATTTCCATGGCTGCCCCGCTTTGTACGGGTATAAGCGGTATCTCAGCAAATGAAACAGATGCCGGTTCTTGGCTTTGGATTTCCTGTGGCAGATTGGTCTGTCTGAAAACTTCTTTTCTTATCCGTCTCTGCCAGTAATAATAAGTTTTCTCGTTGATCCCGTTATCAGCAAGCCATTGTTTTACAGTCTGGCCTGCTGGTCTTAAACTGCATTGTTCGATGACTGCCTTCCAGTTGGAAAGCCGGATCTCGTGTGTGATCTTATCCATTATTAGCCTCCTTTAAAAAACTAGCTAGTTTTATTAGTTTTTTAAAGTTTGACAGAAAATCTATAATCCGACTAGGCGTATGGTTTGACGCTTACGCTTATGTCAATATCCCTGCCAGTCATTTAACATCTCCAACTTTCAAGGAGCCCATCGTATCAATGCTTGACAAGATACACTTCTATCAAGCGCAAAATCCAATACGATATCCTTCCCAGTATTATCAGAAAAAGAAGTTCATGACACCTATATATCCTATTTCAAGGTTAGTTCTCCTCTACAGTCGCCACCCGCTTGCACTCCTTCTTATGAAATATAAACTTTGTCTTCATATAGATGCTCTGACAGCTGATCATCATTCCAAATACCTCAATAAGATTCTTCTCTTCCCTAGATTGCACCTGTATCTCTTCTATGAGATGTACTGTCCGCTGCTTCTCCTTATATTTAACCAAGAGTAAGGACTGCCAGATCCCCCCCAGCTTCGCGTACCGTTTTATTCCCTTCCCCTCTGGAAGCGCCTCAAAAGGGAAATCCATGGATACAGAAAACCATGCTGGCAGACATCCTGTTTAGCAGTAAACGTCAAATTGTGCTCCCGCTGGTAAAGTAATGCCGTTAAACTTCAGCGGCAAGGTTTCTTACTCAAACTTCGCACTTGAATAAGTGCCTATGCACCTTGAAAATTCAATAAGAACTGGCATAAAAACAGCATGAA
>VSOD01000495.1 GCA_009774655.1 Lachnospiraceae bacterium | reverse complement strand
TCCGGCAGACAGTACCTCCGCTGTACGAAACGGCTGGACAACAAAAGCTGTCCCGGCTGTGGGAAAATCATCACGGCGGAACTGGAAGCGGTGGTGTATCGGCAGATGGTGAAAAAGCTGGACAGCTACAAGACACTGACGGGCAGGAAGAAAGCGGCAAAGGCCAATCCCAAAATCACCGCCCTGCAAGTGGAACTTGCCCATGTGGATAGCGAGATTGAAAAGTTGCTGGACAGTCTGACAGGCGCAAATAATGTGCTGCTCTCCTATGTGAATGTGAAGATAGCCGAACTGGACGGACGCAAGCAGGAACTTCTGGCGAAGATGGCGGAGTTGACCGTGGAAGCCATCAGCCCGGAACAGGTCAGCCAGATTTCCGGCTACCTCGACACTTGGAAGAACGTATCCTTTGACGACAAGCGGCGGGTGGTGGATTTGATGATTACCACCATTGCCGCCACAAGCGACAGCTTAAACATCACATGGAAAATCTGACGGGCATATCAGCGCCCGTCAGACCGTTACCTTGTGTAGTCCCTTGTAAACTGTACTTTTGGAAAATTTAAACCACAGGTTATCTTATGGGGAAGAAGACATCTGCCCTGGCGGGGAAGGGGACATTGCAGAAGTGGCTGCCCAGTCACCTGTCCCCCTGCCGGAAGATTATACCGAATTTCTGAAAAAAATTTCCGGGGAAAGGAACTGGGGCATTAAATTTGGGCTGAACGACGGGGAGGAAGGCTCAACGCTTTGCATTTACATTTACAGCGCATACGCCGCTTTGGAAAAATACAAAGAATGGGAGTTTTATGGGGAACGCGCAAATAAGGAATTTTTTAGCAAAGTATGGGTATTTGGCGACGATTTAGGCGACCTTATTTACTACTTTGGGGAAGGACTGGAAGGGTATGGGCTATATGTTACGGAAGCTGGCGTCTGTGATTTCAGCCATTCCCACAAGCTGGCAGATACCCTTACCGATTTACTTGTCAACGGCATCGGGATTGATGCTGCAATTGGGGACTACTAAACCACTGCCAGTGAAAGAAGTTTAACGTTTATTACCAATATATTACTCCGGCGGTTAAATGTCGACGAATTTTACGCAGAATAAATTTTCATCTGCAAGGCGGAAGAAGGCGGCGTAGCGGGGCTACGTCAACAGATGGCAACATAGCAGATGGAAATTTAGGCAAATAAAAACGTCGATATTTAACCGCCGGAGTAATAACCATGAGGAAAGGAACAAGTAGTTATTATGGCATATGAAAAAATCAAATCCCATGAGGAATACTTAAAAATAGCGGAACGCTACCAAGATTGTAAACCCGACGCTTACAAATCCATGTCATTCCAGGAAAAAATGGATTTCTTCGCCGGCGTCTATACAGACAACATCCTGCTCTGGGACGAAAACGGGGATGAACTGCCCACATGGAAAGTTAATACTGCCATCTGGGACGAATTTTTAAGCCATCCGGAACAGTTTTCCCTGAAGGACATCCATATTTTTATGGAAATGCTGGACGATTCCTGTTACCATCCTTCCTCTATAGACACAGTTGACACAATTGCAAAAATTATCCATAACATTGCGTGTTTTTATCAGTTGGAAGGCATCACCTACCTGCTCTCCCATTTACAGGAAGTACCGGAACGGGGGCGCATGATTGGCTGGCCTGTTACCCTCTATCTCCTTATCCGTGACGACGCCGCCTATGCATGGATGAAAGAAGCCTTAAAAACACTGACACCCGACGCTTTACGGCTGCTTCACTGCATTTTGGGCGGGGAAGGCCTGCCCAAAGCCCTTCTTGTGTACTACAGCTATGGCAGTGAAACAGAACTGGCGCGGAAAGCTGAATTGGAACGCACCATTTCCGGATTGCTTCGCTGAAATGCCCAGCAGCAATTTTTTCTTTTGTGCCGCTGGGCATAATATCACTACATATATTTGCGGCCGTCTTTTCCGCGTCTGGGTTCCGCCCGCAGCAGTTCGTCATATAGTAACTGAACACATAAAAATCCACCGTCCCTCTTTTTAAAGCTTCGGCGTCATCCGGATGCATTGCCACCGTGATGCCATGTTCCCGCAAATACCACTTCGCATAACCCAGGTAAAGGCCGCGCGCCATTACATCACCGCAGAACATATGCTTCATCTGATTCGTCTGCTGCGTCAGGAGCATATCCTGCGGGTTACAGGTGAGCGGATAATTAAGCATAGAAGCCACCATACAGCCCACTTTACAATTTGGATTAATTTCATGGGCCAACGCCACTGCTTCTGCACTTGCTACAAACTGGTGGTGCAGCGCCTGAAAACGCAGCTGCTCCGTATTTTTTCTTCAAAAATCCCACTGTAAACGCTGCAGGCCGTCATAATGCCAAAAGGGACTAACGCACAATTGCTCTCAATTAAACCGCCTGTCTGGGCGAACCAGGCTGCTCCTGTTTCTGGCTAAGATGTGCAATAGCCGCAGAAAGGGTAGCCTGCTGCTGTTCCAACCGTGCCTTATGCGCCGCTTTATATTGGACACGGTATTTATGCGGCGAAAGGCGAAATGATTCTGAAAAATAGCGGCTGAAAGATTCTGCATTAGGAAAACCATTGTCCAGAGCAACATGCAGCAAATTTTTATTGGTATAGAGCAAATCTTCAACTGCATGTTCTAACCGTATTTTACTGAGGTACTGATAAAACGTTATGCCCATTTGTTTTTTTAAGAAACGTGAGAAAGACGGCGAAGCCATATAAAAATGGGCGCTAATTATTTCCAGAGAAAGTGCATCTTGAAAATTATCATCAATACAATCTATCACCGTATCAATTTTTTCTGGCGGTTCTGGAACCATCCCTGACAATGTAAAATTACGAACCAAAAATATCAGCAATTCATAGATCAGCTTCTGTGTTTCTGCCTGCTCATATTCGCCGCCCTCATAATGCAGCAGCAGCAGGTTTGCCAGATAACGGCGCAAAATCCCATAATTGTCGTTTGATTCCTTTGTAGAGTCACATTGGAAACGGTACCTCCGGAGAAATACTTTCCGGAATTCTCCTATATCAATCACATAACGTACAAACAGGCAATCTGTGCCGCCCAAACTATATGCGGTCTTAGGATTAACCAACAGAATATCATCGGGACCCAAAGTTGTAAGTTCATCCCCAGCCTTGAAGGTTAAGCCCCCATCAAGGCAGAGAAGCAGGGTAATCCCGCGGTCGCACCGTTT
>VSOD01000494.1 GCA_009774655.1 Lachnospiraceae bacterium | reverse complement strand
ACCAAGAGCTGGCGGGACGCGGGATCCGCGTGATGGCAGTCTGTCCGGGACCTGTCAACACGCCGTTTCTCACCCGGGCCTACAAAGACACCTCGCAGATGGGCGGACTTAAGAAACTGACCATGATGGAGGCGGAGAGCGTGGTCGCCAAAGCGGTCATGGACTGTAAGCGTGGGAAATCCGTCTCGGTCTGCGGCCTGCCCATGAAAGCGCTGTATCTGGCCACGCAGGGAGTACAGAATCTGCTGTGTAAGTTTACGTAAGGAGTTTGCGTGCATGAAAAACTGGTTTATTCCAAAAGGATCTTATGGCTATATCAAAAATCACAGAGTGGTGGCCGCGCTGAGGACGCTCCTTTTTTTCGGTGTCAGCATCGGGCTTTATGTGATGGGATACGTGACCACCGGGAGCAATAAGAATCTGCTGACGATCGTAGCGGTTCTGGGCTGCCTGCCGGCATGTAAAAGTTTGGTAAACCTGATCCTCTTTCTGAAGGCCGAGGGGTGCAGTGAAGCCCTCAGAAAGGTAGTGAGCGCCTATGATGAAAGGCTTACTACTTTTTATGATATGTATTTTACGTCCTATCAGAACAATTATGCGGTCAGCCATATGGCGTTGAGGGGCAGTGTGCTGTGCGGTGTGACAGAGGACGCAAAATGCGACTGTAACAAAGCCGAAAAACATCTGGAACAGATGCTTTTACAGGAAGGGATAAAGAATATCACGGTTAAGATTTATTCGAATACTGATAAATATATTGACCGACTGAGTCGGATTATAAACCTGGACACGGAGGAGAACAGAAATCAGACACAGATCGCTGCCCTGCTGTATTCGATCATTATATAATCAATACAGAGAGTCACCGGAGCAAAGGATGGGAACATGTATCAGAAAGAGATCACGGACAGGGAGGCCGGGCAGCGTTTGGACAAATATCTGCACAGGCTTTTGCCGGAAGCCGGGAGCAGCTTTTTATACAAGATGCTGCGCAAAAAGAATATCACGTTAAACGGAAAGAAAGCCGACGGCAGTGAGAAGATCACCGCAGGGGATATGGTGACCGTATTTTTTGCAGCGGAGACGCTGGCCAGGTTTATGGGGGAGCCGGAGCCTGCGCGGACGGTGTATGATGAGGCTTATGAGAAGCTGACCGGAATCACGATCCTGTATGAGGACGAGCACATTCTTCTGGCGGACAAACCGGCCGGTATCCTTTCCCAGAAGGCGGATAAGACGGACCTGTCTTTAAATGAATGGCTGATCGGCCATCTGCTCCACAGCAAAGCGATATCGCAGGAGGATTTGAAGGCTTTTAAACCTTCCGTCTGCAACCGTCTGGACCGCAATACAAGCGGCATCGTACTCTGTGCCAGATCCCTTGCCGGTGCACAAATGCTTGGGGAACTGCTGCACGACAGGACCCTTCAGAAATATTATCAGCTCTATGTGAAGGGAGCGGTGACGCAGCCCCGGCTGATCGAGGGGTATCTGCAAAAAGACGAGAAACGCAATAAAGTATCCATCGCCGCGGCAGGCGCGCCGGATTCCTACATTAAGACAAAATATAAGCCGCTGCGTATCGAACGGGACAAGACCCTTCTGGAAGTGGAGCTGCTTACCGGACGTTCCCATCAGATCAGGGCGCATCTGGCCGGCATCGGGCATCCCCTTCTGGGAGACTATAAATACGGCGACCGGGAGTGGAACGACGGTTATCGGAAACGTTATCAGGTCAGGGCACAGCTGCTGCATGCCTTTAAGGTCGTCTTTCCGGCACTGCCTTCACCCTTTGAAGCGATAAGCGGCAGGATCTTTTATGCAAAGATACCGGAGATTTTCGAGAAGGTTTCGGAGCACGGCCAGGCGTAGGCGCAGGGTAAAAATAAGACGGACGAAAGGAGCCGGTATGGCAACTTGGAATTCCCGCGGGCTGCGCGGTTCCACACTGGAAGATCTGATCAACAGGACAAATGAAAAATATCTGGAAAACGGGCTGGCGCTGATCCAGAAGGTGCCGACGCCCATCACCCCGATCAATATCGACAAGGAGAGCAGACACATCACGCTGGCCTATTTCGATCAAAAAAGTACGGTGGATTATATCGGTGTGGTGCAGGGAATTCCGGTCTGTTTCGATGCCAAGGAGTGCGCGGCAGATACTTTTGCCCTGCAGAACATTCACGAGCATCAGGTAAAATTTATGGGAATGTTCGAGAAACAGAAGGGGATTGCCTTTTTTCTGATCTACTACACGCACAGGGATATTTTCTATTATCTGCCCTATGAGATGCTGCGTTTCTTCTGGGACAGGGCCATGGAGGGCGGCCGGAAAAGTTTCCGTTTCGAAGAACTTAACCCCGCCTATGTCCTGCCGAAAAAGCACGGAGTCCTGGTGCCGTATCTGGACGCACTGCAGAGGGACCTGGAGGACAGAGAATAGAGACAGCGTTGACAAACAGCGCAAATTCTTTTATAGTAAGGAAAGTTGCAATTTAACGAATTATCACTTCGCAGTATTAAAGTGTTCTTTTGACATGCGGAAGATGGATTCAGCGTCTGAACAGGCGCGAATGCAGATATGTAAACATATAAATTTTAAGCAATCACAGGGGAAAGAATATGGGAAAAAGATTAGTACATACGCCGGAGGGCGTGCGGGATATTTACGGAGACGAGAAGGCGGCCAGGAATATCGTCGAACACCTTCTGCAGGATAAGATCAAAAGTTACGGCTATCAGGATATTCAGACGCCGACCTTTGAATTTTTTGATGTTTTTTCCAAAGAGGTGGGGACTACGCCTTCCAGAGAGCTGTACAAGTTTTTTGACAAAGAGGGCAATACGCTGGTGCTGCGGCCCGACTTTACGCCGTCGATCGCCAGATGCGCGGCCAAATATTTCATGGATGAGAATGTACCGATCCGCTTCTGTTATCGGGGCAATACGTTTACGAATACCTCAAACCTGCAGGGCAAATTAAAGGAAGTGACCCAGATGGGGGCAGAGCTGATCGGGGATGACTCCGTGCAGGCGGATGCGGAGATGATAGCGATGACGATCGAGGCGCTGTACCATGCCGGGCTGTCGGACTTCCAGATCAGCATCGGAAATCTGGAATATTTCAAGGGCATCTGCGCGGAAGCCGGGCTGGACGAGGAGACGGAGCTGGAACTGCGGGAGCGGATCTCGGGCAAGAATTATTTCGGCGCGGAAGAGCTGTTGGAGGGCGTGCAT
>VSOD01000493.1 GCA_009774655.1 Lachnospiraceae bacterium | reverse complement strand
CATGAATCCCTTCGCCAGCCCCTTGTTCTGCGGAAAACTCACGACATGATGTACACCCCAGTTCTTCGCTACTTCCACAGTATTATCCTTACAGCCATCATCTATGATCAGATATTCTATCTCGTCTATTCCCTCTATCTGCCGCGGAAGATCATTTAATGCGATTTCCAAAGTTTCCGCCTCATTATAGCAGGGAATCTGAATAATTAATTTCATCCCAAATTACCTTTTCTTAAATTTCCGTTTGCATATAACGCTCTTATCGTACCACATTTATATGCATTTTGAAAGCCTTTCTTATACAGAGTGCTATAATCAATGCCAACGATATTGCTTCCGCTGCCCTCCAATACCACGGCTCTTTAAAGTCAATCACAATATCGCCTTCAAAACCCGCCGGCAAAGAGAATTGTATTAAATTATTATAATTCTGCGAAATCGGATATTCTACTCCATTCTGGTCAGTAACCTGATATCCTTTATAGCTAAGCACAGGCACCTGAACAACACCCTCTTTTTCTGAACCGATGCAACGCAGTTTGCGATAACATCCCCTGGCTGTTTCCTGTTTCACCTCTCTCATATTCTCCTGGTATATTTCCGCCGAGAGTGTATACCTGTCTGTTCCCTGCCGTAAGTATTCGCCTGATCCAACAGCAAAAGTACTTAATTCCGCCTTGTCATAGTAATCCACAAATCTGGCATCATCGTTATAGTTGCTTACAAAAAAGCATGACATTAAAATGCAGATTCCCACCAGAATATTTTCATATACCTGCTTCTCTGCATCTGCAGAAAACCTAAGCAATATACTCCCTGCCAATAACGTCAGGAAAACCGTCGCAATGCTGATATAACGCCACGGAAACTGTATCTGTGCCAACAGATTCCCTAGCTTATAATTTGCAGACAGATAATTCCAGGGAAATAAATCCGAGGCAAGAAACAGTATAAATATTGCCCCTGTCGTCATTAACTTTACTTCTTTATCCCCACGTCCATTCACCCAGAATATAACAGCTGCTACCAGAGTCAATAGAAGCGCCGGCCCGGGTGTTAAAAGCAATTCCTTGTTCCCATGCACAGAACCGCTGGAAAAAATATCTCTGAAAAAGGAAAAATATTCACTTAGCGATACCCCAAACTCCTGAATTAATTGTTCTTCGCCTTGTATAATACTATTGATCTCTACCGGAACATTTATGCAATAATCCAGAAATGGAACTATAAAATACGCACTGATTGCACAAGTCTCCGCAATGGCAAGAAGGTAGGTTTTGATAACATTTCTTCTACAGGTATTCCTGAAAAAAACGATACAGATCAAAACTAATGTAAAAACTACCATCTCAGCGCTCAATATATGCGTCCCGATCACTCCACTCATGCCTATTGCCAAATAAAGAGCATTTATTTTACAAGAACTTTCTTCTCTGTAAATGTGATACACTGCCAATGCGATCAATGGCAGAAACATCATAGCACTGTACTCACCGACAGCAGCCCGCACATAAATGGAAACCATACGATAAGAAGCCGTACAGTACAACAGCGAAACGAGCAACGCAACCTTCTCCTTTTTGAAAATGCTTTTCATGCAGAGATACGTAATAACTGCTGTTCCTGTGTTTATCATCACAACATACAACTTGTATGCCTCTATGACCGGAACATAAAACAATCGCAGCACAGCTGGTACATATAGCAACAAATCCCCATAATAGACAGATACCGGATATCCGTTTCCATCCAACCACAATGAAGATAACCGGACTGGAATATTACCATATCGAATCTCTCTGGCAATTCCCTCAATTCTCATAAGGTGAAAATCCAGATCATGGCCTTTCCCAATCCCCTGCGCCAGCAAAGGCAGTGATGACAGCAGAATGATCGCTCCGAGTGACAGCAGCAGATTCCGTTGTTTCTTAATAGATTCACGAAGCAAAAAACATACATCCAGGCATAAAAAAAGCGCACTGATACACAAAACAAACCTGATCATACCGGCGGATGTTCGGCTAATCGTAATATTTTTGATCCGGAAACTGCCTTCCCCGTTATATTTGATCAAAATTTCCAAATTATCAATATCATCCTTTACCGTAAATCCATAAGCAATTCTATCCAGATTCCTGCTTAAAATAACCGTTCCACTTTTCAGCTTCACATGATTCCCATTTCCCGCATATACCAGGCTGCTCTGATTCTGTTCACATTCATAATCTATCTTAACAGAATAAGTTCCCCTTTTCAGTGAAATAAACGGGCCGTAGAGAATATCTGTGCTTTCTTCTGTACCCACCATCCCTTCATCAACATACCATCCCTGCGTCTCATCATACATAATATAATCTGACTGCCAGTCCGATATTGCAGCATTCACTTCCGAATCAGAACGCCACTGTGTTAACAATACGGTTCCCAGTACACAAAACACCAGAAATTCTATCAAGAGAACTAAATAAAATTTTTTCCCGGAGTTATTTAACAGCATATCCATCCTAAGCCTCCTGATAAACACTTTATCAGCTTCTATCTAATAAGGATATCTTTCGGTTTATTACCTCAAACATCCAATGTATCAGCACTCCCAGTGCAAATGATAACAGTATTCCAATTCCCAGCACAGTTACAGCGTTTACTCTGTCCAGCAGAATATCTACTCTATCCAAAACAAAAACATGAATCAAATAAATTTCCAGGGAAGCAGTCCCCAATATTGACACCTTTCTACTCTCCACCTCCCTTCCTGAAAAGAAACTGACCAGAAACATGGCCCACAGAGCTGATGCCACACTTTTTCCCAAAAGATAAATGCCTGTTGATCTGTCCTGATAAAAGCTATAAATCCCTCCGCTGCATAAAAAGGCCATCAGCAAAACAAGACTAATTCTCCCTTTCTTGTCTGAAAGCCACGTGCTTATTTCCCGATCATATTGTCCCGCCACTACTCCTGCCAAAAATGCTGTATTAGATGCATACCAAACACTATCTCTCATTCCTACTGCCAGACTAAAAGAGACAGCAGCTACGCCTATCGACATCCATAATATCTTATGAACACTGAATTTCCATACGAACCAGAATAATATATAGAACATAACGATAACAAACACAAACCAGGCATCCAGACCTACTATATATTTCACAAATGAGTATAGTGTCCACCGCTTTTCTTCCACCAAATGCATAATGCCCTCTATACAAAAATAAGTAAAATATACATGCATGACCCGCCGTA
>VSOD01000492.1 GCA_009774655.1 Lachnospiraceae bacterium | reverse complement strand
ATGCGGCCTGGTTTGTGCCGGTGTTATTTGTGACAGAGATGATGAATCTTCTCATGCGGCTTGCAGGCGGATGGATTTTCGGAAAAGTTTTGAGCAGACAAAATCTTGAATGGCTGTATCTGACAGGCAGCCTTGCGGTCGGGATGGCCGTAGTATATCTGGCGGCGGGAGGGCATGTCTGGGGAGATTACAAGGCGCCGGGCAGGATTCTTTTTCTCTATCCCTGCTTTCAGATGGGGCAGTTTTATAAGAAGAAACTGGAACAGCATGATACAATGAGGAATCTGCCGTATTTTTCGATTTTGATTGCAATACAGGTGTTATTAAATATAGGCTGCAATGGCCTTGCTTTTAGCAGTGTGTGGTGTACGGGATTTGCCAACGGGCCGGTGATCCCTTATGTGACAATCGTGTCAGGCATTGCTTTTTGGCTGCGCATCGCCAGGATTGCGGCGCCTCTTTTAAAGACGAACGGGCCGGTTCGATATTTGGGGCAGCATACCTATACGGTGATGATGCATCACATAATGGTCTTTATGGTGGTGAAAATGGTTCTGGCGGGCCTTGCGGCATCGACAGGATGCTTCGCGGACTTTGATCCTGCACAGTTTCGTTCCAACATTGATTATATCTATCTTGTAAACGGTGCGGAGCATTTTAAGATGGTCTACCTGACAGCCGGAATCGTAGTGCCGCTTGGAATACGGTATCTTGCAGAACGTTGCCGACCGGAAAGGCGTTCAGAAAGTCGTTCTAAAAAGGCTTGAGATTGCAATATGATAAGGAGTATGCTACTCTATGACTATTGACAGCGGGCAGGGATGGCCCGATAACAGAGAAGGGGAATTTGCTTGAACAACGACTATAACGGCTTTATCAACGAAATTTATGCAGGCGGAATCAGAGAATTTTTTGCAGACGGATCATCGGCAGATTTTCCGCTCCTGCTCTGTGTGGCGGGCGGCCTGCTGATCCTGGCAGTTATGTTGCTGACAGCGCTGTATGTGCTGCGCAACCATACGGTGCGCATCTATAACTGGAACGGGAAGCGGTATTGTTATCTTGGCCGGGCCGGCCTGCGCCGGGAGAGGGACGGCTGTCTTGTGAACATCGGGGAGCGGATGGCGGATCTGTCCTACACGACCTTATACCAGATCTGTCCGTCAAAAAGGTTTGTCCGCAAAAACCGTTACAGAGATATGACGCTTCGTGCGGGGGATGAGAGGTGCATTGTGCACGTGGATAAGTGTATGCGGCAGTCAATTTATTACAGGAGAGGACTGTCGTTATAAAAGCTGTGCGGCGGTTTTGAGGCAGAGGGGAGAAGAAGAGTAAAATGATCACAATCAGTCTGTGCATGATCGTGAAAAATGAAGAAAAGATTCTGGCAAGGTGCCTGGACAGCATTGCGGACCTGGTGGACGAGATCATCATCGTGGACACCGGCTCCACGGACGATACGAAAAAGATTGCCGCCGGCTACACGGACCGGCTCTATGATTTCACCTGGATCGGGGACTTTGCAGCGGCGCGTAATTTTGCCTTTTCCAAAGCAGAGATGGAATATATCTATTCTGCCGATGCGGATGAGGTGCTGGACGGGCAGAACAGGGAGGCGTTCCGGCGGTTGAAGGAGACGTTGCTGCCGGAGATTGATATCGTGCAGATGTATTACACGAACCAGCTTTCTTTTGGGACGATCTACAATTTTGACCGGGAACTGCGGCCCAAACTTTTTAAAAGACTGCGGACGTTCCGGTGGCAGGGCGCCATTCATGAGCAGGTAGGACTGATGCCGGTGATCTACGACAGCGAGGTGGAGATCTGCCACATGCCGGAAGATAACCATAAAGACCGGGACCTGGCCGCTTTTGCGCGCATGACGCAGGACGGAGTCAGGCTGGATAAAAGGCTGCACACTATTTACGCCCGGGAACTTTTTATCTCGGGCGAGGATCAGGATTTTGTACAGGCGGGGCCTTTTTTCGAAAGCGCCTGTCTCGATACGGAACGGGATGTGGACGAGATCAAGGAAGCGTCCTGTGTGGCTGCCCGGGCGGCGAGGATAACGGGTGATATTACAAAATTTTTCAAGTATGCCATGAAGGTGACGGCATGTGACGGCTGCGCGGAGATCTGCTGTGAGCTGGGGGCATATTATGTGGGAATAGAGGATATTGACGAGGCTGTTGTCTGGTATTATAATGCAGCCTATGAGACGGAAAGCATCCTGAATGTCAGGTGCAGCGGCGAGATTCCGCTGCGCGGTCTGGCGCAGTGCTACCGGATGCTTGGTGATGAGGCGCAGGCGGCGGAGTATGAGCGGCTGGCCGGGGAACGGGCCGCGGCAGGAAATTGATGATCTGGACAGAGAGGCATATATGAAGATGAAATGGGAAAAAAATGTGCGCAGAGTGGTGCCTTACATACCGGGAGAGCAGCCCGGCGGGCGCAGCGTGATCAAGTTGAATACCAATGAGAATCCGTATCCGCCGGCGCCCGGAGTGGCAGAGCGGCTGGCCGCGATGGAGGCAGATAAAATGCGCCTGTACCCGGCATTTCCGGAACAGACACAGCTGGCGGAGGCGTTGGCACAGCATTATCGGATCAAAAAGGAGCAGCTTTTTATCGGCGTCGGATCGGATGACGTGCTGTCGCTGGCGTTTATGACGTTTTTTCAGTCGGACAGGCCGGTCCTGTTTCCGGATATCACCTATTCTTTCTATGACGTGTGGGCGGATCTGTACAGAATACCTTATGAAAAGAAAGCGTTGGACGAGAACTTCTGCATCAGGCCGGAAGACTACAGGCAGCAGAACGGCGGCGTGATCTTTCCGAATCCCAATGCGCCCACCGGTATTTTGATGAAGCCGGATGAGGTGGAGCAGATCATTGAGGCGAACCGGGATGTGGTAGTGATCGTGGATGAAGCCTACATTGATTTCGGCGGTACAAGCTGTCTGCCGCTGATCGGGAAATATGATAACATGCTGGTGGTGCAGACCTTCTCAAAATCCCGGTCGATGGCGGGCATGCGGATCGGCTATGCCATGGGGAACGAGAAGCTGATCGGCTATCTGAATGACGTAAAATATTCGGTGAATTCCTACACGCTGAACTATGCGGCGCTTGAGGCGGGCGTGGAGGCAGTGCGCGATGTGACCTACTTTAAGGAACACTGTAAAAGAATCGTCGATACACGGGAGCGGGCGGAAGAAGAGCTGGCCGCGCTGGGATTCACCTTTC
>VSOD01000491.1 GCA_009774655.1 Lachnospiraceae bacterium | reverse complement strand
TTTGCATTTACGAGTGTGGGCGTGCGGCTGTTTTCTTCTTTTTCCTATGTGGAAAAGCTGCCTGACGGGACTTCTTCTGAGCTGCTGCCGGGGGATAAATATACTTTTGAGACGAAACTTGTCTGTAAATACCGGGGAGAGTATGAGGTCGGGGTCAAGGAGATCGTGATCACGGATTTCCTGTGGCTGTTTCAGATCAGCTACCGGGTGCCGGAAACGATCAAGGCGCTGGTCCTGCCGAGGGTCGTGCGGGTCGATGAGCTGCAGTGCATCGCGGATATTGCGGATCTTTTGCAGCGGGAGACGTATCGGGTACAGACCCAGGCTGATGTGGTGGTGCGGGATTATGTGGCGGGGGATGCGCTGAAGCAGATCCATTGGAAGGCCACCGCCAGGGCGCAGGCGCTGAAAGTAAGGAACCGCACCGGAGAGGAGAAGACGGGTATCGCGATCCTGTGCGACACGAAACGGTACAGCGGTGACAACAGGGAATATCTGCCGCTTGAAAATAAGATGCTGGAGGTGCTTCTGGCGCTTACGGTCTATTTTGCACAGCGGAATATGGCCTGTGATATCTGTTACGGACAGCGGGGCATGGTGCGCTGTCATGTGCAGGATCTGCGGGATTTCGATGCCTTTTACAGGCAGGCGGCCAGGATTGATTTTGCGAAAGAGGAAGCGGTGGAGGAGACGGGCAGGCAGGCTCTGGCAGAAGGTGTATGGCAGGACTGCAGGATCCTCTTTTTCGTGCTGCATATGTGGTCGGATGTCGTCTGGCAAATGGCGGAACAGATCGCGGCGGGTGGCGGGATCGCGGTACTGTGTCTGGTTACGGACGGGAACATGGACGAGTATCTTAAGTTTGGCAGTGAGCGGAAAAGGATCGTGGTGGTTCCTGTGGAAGCGGAACTGGAAGGGATGTTGTGATGGGAGACGGGCTGCATTTTTGGAAAAAGGCAGGGCAGAACGGTTATCGCCTGCTGTATACGGGGATGCTGCTTGGCATTGTGCTGGCCGGAGCGGGACGGTTTCTGGGAATCGGAACGCTTTCTTATCTGCATGACCTGACTGCGGTATCTGTGCTTTTATTCTGTGCAGGGCTGCAGCGGTGTACGGCCAAAGGCAGGGCGGTGTGCGTACTCCTGACGGCGGTGTTTCTGGGGGCTGTGGCGGCAGCTCTGGGTGCAGAGCAAAGCGGCCTTTTTGTCCGTTCCTGGTTTCTGTGGCAGACGGGACAGGACGGATGGGCCGCGCAGTGGCAGACGGGATATGAGATCCTGCAGGTGGCGGCAGTGGCTTTTGTCTGCTACGGGCTGCAGTTTATTCTGGAACGGTTTCTGGTGATCAGGGTGCTGACGGCGGATCTGGTGATCTCTTACCTGTTGTTCTGTCTGCTGACGGAGTGGGAGGTTTCCCATACGGCGGTGGCCTTTTCGCTGTGTTATATCATGGTCGTCTACGCGGAATGGATCCAGCGGGAGTGGGATAAGGTAAAAGGCAGAGACCGGAAACGGTATATGCTGTGGATCATGCCTTTTATGGGGCTTTATTTTGTGCTGCTGTTGTGTATGCCAATGCCTGAGGAACCTTATGAGTGGCGGTTCGTGAAGGACACCTGGTCTCGGATCGGTGAGTCTTTGATCGGGATGAGCCAGAATTTCATGCGGGGCGGCGGAGATGATTTCGATACGACGTTGAGCGGGTTTTCCAGGGATGGCATGCTGCAGGATGAGCTGCAGGAAAATGACCGGGAGATGATGACGGTGCAGGGGACGGGCAGCCTTGTGACCAATGTGTACCTGACGGGGAAGATTTATGATACTTTCGACGGACAGGGCTGGCAGCAGAAATATCATGGGACGGGTTTTGGGCCGGAGGAGGACGGTGTGCGGGGATTCTGGGATGCGGTGCAGACCCAGGAGGCGGCGAGGCTGTATGGAGCGGCCCTGATGCAGGATCAGATTTCTGCGGTCACGCTGCAGATCCGTTATAAGTACTTCCGCACGGCCTGTCTGTTCGCGCCTTTGAAGACGAGAGATATCCGGATGGCGCGGACCCGGGAATTCTATGCCTGGGACGGGGACAACCTTCTTTTCCGGGAAAAAAGGGGGTACGGCACGACGTATGAGGTCAATTATTATCAGCTCAATGCGGGCGCGGACGTCTTTGACCGCTTTGTGCGGGCGGTGAGCACGGGTGCGGGAGCAGAGGATGTGGCAAAAGACCGGAACGGAACCGGCCGGAGCGAGGCTGGTGCAGCCGAGACGGGCAGGGCAGGTACAGCCAGTACGGATACGGTCGAGGCGGGCAGAGGGGCGGAAGATCAGTATGGTGCAGGTGCAGGCAGGTCGGCAGACGCGGAGAAACGGCGGCAGCAGATTTACCAGGTGTACACGGAGGACGTGGAGCTTTCGGAAAAGACGCGGCAGTATGTGGAAGAGTTGACGGTGGGGGCACAGGATCCGTTGGAGCGGCTGCGGCGGCTGGAAGCGGAGCTGACATCCTTTACTTATACGAAGCAGCCGCGCAGACTGCCGGAGGAGACGGGGGATGCGGGTGCATTTCTGGAATATTTTCTGCTGGAGGGCAGGGAGGGGTACTGCACTCATTTTGCTACGGCATTCGTGCTGCTGGCGAGAGCGCAGGGAATGCCGGCCCGGTATGTGCAGGGGTTTTGCGTGCCGATGAAAGGGAAGGATGAGGTGTCTGTGTACGGCGATATGGCTCATGCCTGGCCGGAAGTTTATTTCGACGGTGCAGGCTGGATTCCTTTCGAGCCTACACCGGGATATGCCGGCCTTCGCTATACGCCCTGGGCGACAGAAGAAGGAAACGGGAGTCTGGCGGTTTCTAACGGGGATGCCGGACGCAGGACGACAGGGGATGCGGATGCGGCCGCGTCTGCAAAGGAGGAGCTTCCGGCTGTGGAGGAAACTCCGGCAGCAGGGGTACAAGCCCTGCGGTTTCTGGCGGTATTTGGGTATGCGGCGCTGGCTGTCTGCGTGACAGGGAGCGGCATTCTGGTGTTGCAGCAGGCGATGCGCAGACGGCGTTACAGAAGAATGGATGTGACGGGACAGTTTCGGATGGAGATTGCCGTTGTCGTGCGGGCACTTGGATTTCTCGGGCTGCGCAGGGAAGAAGGAGAGACACTGCAGGAATTTCGGGAGCGTGCGGCGCAGGGAGATTCCGTTAAAATCCTGTGCGCCCTGCAGTGCATCAGTGACTATGAAGAGATTCTGTATGGGGAAAAGG
>VSOD01000490.1 GCA_009774655.1 Lachnospiraceae bacterium | reverse complement strand
CCAAATATGAGTGAAGAGACAGGTGTTTCCGGTATGGCCGGGAGAAGGAAAGGAATGGGCATCGAACAGGCGGTGAAAGGAGTAGGAAAGGAACAGGCAGCGAAAAAACAGGCGGTGAAAGCAGAAGGAGAGGAACAGGCAGCGAAAAAACAGGTGGTAAAGGGAAAAGGAATGGAAGAGGCAGGAAACAGAGCAGGAAGGGAAAGGAACAGGCGGGGATATGACAGAAGCAGAGAAAGCGACAGAGACAGAAAAAGCATATGTGCACTGGCTGTATAAAGCAGCAGGAGCGGGCAGCAGGGGCCTGTTAAAGAAGCTGGAGCGGGTCTGGACGGCGCAGGAGATTTACAGGATGGCCAGAGAGGGCGTGCTGGCAGATAAGCTGGATGCCAGACAGCGGAAACAGGCCGAGCGGATCCAGGCGGCGGCAGACAGCCGTGATGTGACCGGGGAGTATGAGAAACTGCGTGCCAGAGGTATCTGCTTTGTGACCGCGAAGGAGGATGCCTATCCGCGGCGGCTTAAAGTGATCCATGACGCGCCCTATGCGCTCTACTATGCGGGCAGACTGCCGGATGACGTACAGAAATCCGTTGCGCTGATCGGGACAAGAAACTGTTCGGAGTACGGTAAGGGCATGGCGGGGGAGTTCGGTGACGCACTGGCCCGCGCCGGGATCGCGGTGGTCAGCGGTATGGCCAGAGGGATTGACGGAATCGGGCAGTGGGCGGCGCTGCGGGCCGGCGGCTATTCGCTGGGGGTTCTTGGCTGCGGCGTCGATGTGTGCTACCCGGCCGAAAACAAGGCACTTTATGAGAAACTGCTGACGGAGGGCGGCGTGTGCTCGGAATATCCGCCGGGCACGGCGCCGAAGGCGGTGCTTTTTCCGCCCAGAAACAGGATCATCAGCGGCCTGTGCGACGGGGTGATGGTGATCGAGGCCAAGGAGCGCAGCGGCACGCTGATCACGGTGGATATGGCTTTGGAACAGGGCCGGGAAGTGTATGCGCTTCCAGGACGGGCCACGGATACGCTCAGTGCGGGCTGCAACAGGCTGATCCGGCAGGGCGCGGCGCTGGTGACGTCACCGGAAGAACTGCTGGAAGAACTGCAGGCGGCGTTACGGCCGAATCCTGAGAAGACGGTCTACTGTCAACAGTCGCTTTTTGAGCCGGAGGGCCTGTCGGGGGAACTGCTGGCACTGCTTGATTTTACGCCGAAACCGCTGGATCTTCTGCAGGAGGCCTATCACAGGGCTTATCAGACCCGGATTCCAGTTCCCAGATTATGCCATGGCCTGCTGCAGCTGTGCGCGGACGGATATGCCGGACAGAACGCCGGCGCCTATTATAGGAAGAGCGGACAGCGGCCGGTTTAACATTTTTTTAATCTTTTTCCTCTTGTCAGCGTAAAGAATATAGTGTATAGTGATTCACGTTGACGGCTCCTATTTAAGAAATGGTATTAATTATAGAAGATATCAAATTTGTTAAATTAAGGAAGAAACAGGGGAATATTCTATGGCAAAGTATCTGGTAATTGTGGAATCACCGGCCAAGGTGAAGACGATCAAGAAGTTTTTGGGGACTAATTATGAAGTGGCGGCCAGCAACGGCCATGTGCGGGATCTTCCGCGCAGCACGCTCGGAATTGATGTGGAGCATGATTTTGAGCCTAAGTATATTACGATCCGGGGGAAGGGAGACATTCTGGCGAATCTGAGAAAAGAAGTGAAGAAAGCCGAGAAGGTATATCTGGCAACGGACCCGGACCGCGAGGGGGAGGCTATTTCCTGGCACCTGCTCGCGGCGTTGAAACTGGAAAACAAGAAAGTTTACCGCATTACTTTTAATGAGATCACGAAGACGGCGGTCAAAGAATCGTTGAAGAACGCCAGAGAGATCAACATGGATCTGGTGGATGCCCAGCAGGCAAGACGGTGTCTGGACAGGATGGTGGGCTATAAGATATCGCCGGTGTTGTGGGCGAAGGTCAAGCGGGGACTGAGCGCGGGGCGTGTCCAGTCGGTGGCGCTGCGCATCATCTGCGACAGAGAAGAGGAGATCAACGCCTTTATTCCGGAAGAGTACTGGACGCTGGATGCTTCCTTTGCGGTGGCCGGAGAGAAGAAGCCGCTTCTGGCCAAGTATTACGGTACTACGGAGGCGAAGAAGACGATCTCTTCCAGAGAAGAGCTGGAGAAGATCAAGAAGATACTGGATCAGGCACAGTACGAGGTGTCCTCTGTAAAAAACGGCGAGAGAATCAAGAAGGCGCCTCTGCCTTTTACCACCTCCACGCTGCAGCAGGAAGCCAGCAAGGTACTGAACTTTTCCACGCAGAAGACCATGCGGCTGGCGCAGCAGCTGTATGAGGGCATAGATATCAAGGGCAACGGCACCGCAGGTATCATTACCTATCTGCGAACGGATTCCACCAGAGTCTCCGACGAGGCGGCGAAGGCGGCCGGCGCTTTTATCCGGGAGAAATACGGGGCAGAGTACGCAGCGGAGGCCGGCCAGGAACAGAAGAGCGGACAGAAGATCCAGGATGCCCACGAGGCGATCCGTCCTACCGATATCGCCAGGATTCCGCTGGAGATCAAGGAATCGCTTTCCAGAGACCAGTTCAGGCTGTATCAGCTGATCTGGAAGCGGTTTGTGGCAAGCCGGATGACGGAGGCTGTCTACGAGACGACTTCCGTGAAGATAGATGCCGCGGGGCAGCGGTTTACCGTGTCGGCCTCCAAGGTGAAGTTTGACGGCTTTATGAGCGTCTATGTGGAGGAGGACGAAAAGGAAGAAAACAATACGCTGATGAAAGGGATCACCAAAGATACGAAGCTGACGCTTAAGGGGCTGGAGGAGAAGCAGCACTTTACCCAGCCGGCGCCCCACTATACGGAGGCTTCTCTGGTGCGTGCCATGGAAGAGCTGGGGATCGGGCGTCCCAGTACCTATGCGCCTACGATCACAACCATTCTGGCCAGAAGATACATCGTCAAGGAGAACAGGAATCTCTATGTAACGGAGCTGGGCGAGGTGGTGAACAATATGATGAAGGAAGCGTTTCCTTCGATCGTGGATGTGAACTTCACGGCTACAATGGAGGCGCTTCTCGACGGCGTGGAAGAAGGCAGCGTGAAGTGGAAGACCGTAGTCTCCAACTTCTACCCGGATCTGTCGGAAGCCGTAGACAAGGCGGAGCGGGAACTGGACGAGGTGGAGATCGCGGATGAGCTTTAGGATGAATTATGTGATACGTGCGGCAGGCAGATGG
>VSOD01000049.1 GCA_009774655.1 Lachnospiraceae bacterium | reverse complement strand
CACCCTGTTTTGTGCGAAGTGCAATGCAGCTATCATGACCGGCCGTTTTTGTGAGAAGTGCAAGAACAGCATGGCGAACCAGCTGAACAGCAGCATCCAGAAGAAAGAAGCGCCCAGGCCCCAGCCGAAGAAGGATTCGCGCGATAATCCGAAGATGCGTTTCCTCGGTTAGGAGACTTGTATGCTAAATGAAGAGAGGATAATCCTAATGACGAAGATGGCGTCCTACGAGGCCAATGAAGGCAGACGCAATGTTGCCATAGGACGCTATTTTCGCAGTGATTATATAGGATGGCATGTGTTGAAGTCCATTATAAGTGCAACGATTGCATTTGTAGTGGTCTTTGGCATGTACATTTATTATGACTTTGAAGTGTTTATGCTGGATATCTATAAGATGGATGTGCTGGCATTTGTGAAGCGTATTCTGTTCATGTATCTGTGGACGACAGGCATTTATGCCGTAATCGCCTTTGCGGTATATACGGTGCGCTATTCAAGGGCCATGAGGAGTCTGAAGCTCTATCACATGAACCTGCGCAGATTGATGAATATGTACAAATCATAGGAGCCGCTGCACCCTGTGAGAATCACCAAAATATACGGACAGCGAAAGGATAAAAGATGACCGGCTTACTTGTTGCAAAGCAGATCTTAGTGACTCTGTATAGTAAATATGAAGTGTATATTACACCGATCCTGAAATTTATACTGGCGTTGATCACACTGCTGATGATCAACTCCCGTCTGGGATATATGGACAGCATTGATAAGATGACAGTGGTTCTGATCGTGGCATTGATGTGTTCCTTTATGCCGATGAATTTCATCGTAGTCATGGCGGCATTGTTTGTCATGCTTCATCTGTACGCCTTTAATCTGGAGTGCACAATCGTGTTGGGAGCGGGATTTCTGCTTATGTTTCTGCTTTATCTGCGGTTTTCGCCGAAAGATACACTGGTTGTCCTGCTGATGCCGATCTGCTTTTTGCTTAAGATACCATATGTGATCCCTCTGGCCATGGGACTGATCGGGTCTCCGGTTTCTGCCGTGTCCATCGCCTGCGGCACGATCGCATATTATATGCTGCATTTCGTGACGGAGAATGTGACGGCGATACTGGTTATGGACGGGGAAGAGATGACGGTCAAATTCAAATTCGTGGTGGACGGCATCTTACATAACCGTGATATGGTCATTACCATTGTCGCTTTTGCGGTCACGGTAGTGCTGGTGTATCTGATCAGAAGACTGAGCATAGATTATGCCTGGACGATCGCCATGGCGGCGGGTGCCGTCGTGAATATCACGGTGCTGTTAGTCGGCGATCTGATGTTTGATACGAATGTGGCGCTGCTTGAAGTGGTTCTTGGCAATATTCTGTCGCTGCTGCTGGCGGTCGTACTGCAGTTCTTCGTGTTCAATGTGGATTACAGCAGGACCGAGAAGGTACAATTTGAGGATGATGAATATTATTATTATGTGAAAGCTGTTCCGAAGATTTCGGTGGCCAGGCCGGAGAAGCAGGTCAAGCAGATCAACAGCCAGAAGGGCAGGTCGGTATCGAGGAGCAGGTCTGCACGTTGATTCAATTTATGGAATAAAGGTGGTGTGAGAGTATGCAACAACTGAATACACTGATCGAAACTTACTTGAAAAAGATGCATATGCCCACTACTATACATGCAACGGACGTTGTGGAGATCATTATTCTGACGTTTCTTTGCTATTATATACTGGCGTGGATCAAGAACACGAAAGCGTGGGCGCTGCTCAAGGGCGTTATCGTGATCGCGATTTTTATCATGCTGGCGGCGTTTTTCCAGATGAATACGATCGTATGGATCGTGACGAATGTGTTTGGCATTGCGGCAACCGCCATCGTGGTGGTACTGCAGCCAGAGCTGCGCAAGGCACTGGAAGAACTGGGACAGAAGAATTTCTTTTCCACACTGGTCTCTTTTGATTCCGGCAAGGCGGAGGGCGGACTTTTTTCCGACAGGACGATCAATGAGATCGTGAAAGCGTGTGTCGAGATGGGCAAAGTGAAGACGGGGGCGCTGATCGTCATCGAGCAGCACCAGTCGCTGAAAGAGTTCGAAAGGACAGGAATTGATGTGGACGGTATCGTGTCCAGTCAGCTGCTGATCAATATATTCGAGCACAATACACCGCTGCATGACGGCGCCGTGATCGTAAGGGGCAACCGTGTGATCTCAGCGACCTGCTATCTGCCGCTGTCGGATAATATGGCGCTGAGTAAAGATCTGGGAACAAGGCACAGGGCCGGCGTGGGTATTTCCGAGGTGACGGATTCCCTGACGGTGATCGTATCCGAGGAGACCGGTAAGATCAGCGTGGCCTACAACGGAGGGCTGGAGCGGGGACTGGATGCCGACAGACTGAAAGCCAGACTGACAGAGATCCAGGATAAGCCGGTGGAGGAGAAGAAACGGAAGTTGTGGAAAGGAAGGACCAGAAATGAAGCATAAGATCACCAAAAACTGGGGGCTGAAGCTGGTATCTTTTCTGTTTGCAGCCGTGCTCTGGCTTATTGTGACGAATATCAATGACCCGAGCAGTCCCTACAAAGAATCGAATATACCGGTGGTGCTCAAGAATACGGATCTGATCACGAACAACGGACAGATTTACGAAGTGCTGGACGGCACGGATATGATCGACTCGGTCGTGATCTGGGCGCCCCGTTCCGTTGTTGATAAACTCAACAGATCCGATATTGTAGCCGAGGCGGACGTGAGAGATCTGACCAGCCTGAACACGATCAGCATCAAGCTGTCCACGAATAAATATAATGACAAACTTGACAGCATCAAAGGCAGTATAGAAAATGTCAAGTTGAATATTGAGAATAAAGAGACCAGATCCTTCCCGATCAAGGCAAATCTGACGGGAGAAGTCGGGGAAGGATATATGGTGGGAAATGTGAGTACGGAGCAGAACCTGATCAGGGTATCAGGGCCGGAATCGCTGATCTCACAGATCGCCAGGGCGCAGGCCGAAGTTGACATATCCGGTTTTACGAGCAATATCGGGACGGATTCGGATATCCGCCTTTACAACGAGGCCGGGGTGGAGATCAAGGCCGAGAGTATTGAGAAGAGTATCACGAAAGTGCGTGTCAATATAGAGATCCTGGAGAAGAAGACGGTACCGATAAGCTTTAAGTTCAGCGGTATACCGGCGGAAGATTACCGGACTACCGGAGAGATCACAAGCAGCAGGAACAGCGTTGAGCTGGCCGGGAAATCCGAGACTCTGCGGGGGATCTCGGCCATCGAGATACCGGAAGGCGTTATTGATGTGAGCGGTGCCGTGGAGACGGTAGAGACGGTGATCGACCTGCGTGATTATCTGCCGGCCGGTGTCGTTCTGGCAGAGGAAGGATTCGACGGGAATATTTCCGTTTCCGTACAGATCGAGCAGCAGAGAAGGCAGACAGTTTCCGGTATGATGGAGAATATACAGTTTGTCGGGGTTCCGGAAGGGTATGAGGCAGTGATCAACGAACCGGAGGAACGTTACCGGGTGACACTGATCGGACTGGCTTCCGAGCTTGCAGAGATTGATGTGAATACACTGGAGGTTTACGTGGATGTGGCCGCGTGGATCGAGGCACAGGAGAACCCGGAGCCTGAGAGCGGATATTTCAGAATGCCGTTGGCGGTAAGGCTTCCGGAAAGATCACAGGTGATATTGGAAGATGTCGATGTGAATGTTCATCTCAGAGAGGCAGAATAAAGGAATCAGCAAAGCAACAGGAAAGGAAGTATGATAATATGGGCAGATTATTTGGTACGGACGGCGTCAGAGGGATTGCAAATGAGGAGTTGACACCGCAGCTGGCGATGCAGCTTGGCCAGGCGGGGGCTTATGTACTCTCGAAGGAGAACGAGCATAAACCAACGATCATGGTTGGCTGTGATACGAGAATTTCCGGCGATATGCTGGCGAACGCACTGATGGCCGGAGCCTGCTCGGTGGGTGCCAACGCCGTATATGTGGGGGTGGTTCCCACACCGGCGGTAGCATATCTCACAAGAAAATACAAGGTGGATGCGGGTGTCGTGATCTCCGCATCTCACAATTCCGTGGAATTTAACGGGATCAAATTCTTCGACGGCAACGGCTATAAACTGCCCGACTCTTTGGAGGACGAGATCGAGGAACTGATCAGGAACGGTATGCAGGGTGTCAAATTCCCGATCGGAGCCGGTGTAGGCAAGATCAAATACCGCACCGATGCCAGAGAGGAATACATCAATCATGCGATGAAAGCCGTCAATGTGGATCTGCGCGGCTTGAAGATTGTGCTGGACTGTGCAGAGGGAGCGGCCTATTATACTTCGGTGGAGACGATGAAAGAGCTTGGGGCAGAGGTAGTGGCGATCCACAACAATCCGGACGGTACGAATATCAATGCCAACTGCGGCTCCACCCATATGGAAGAGCTGCAGGCGCGGGTAGTGTTCGAGAAGGCCAATCTCGGGCTTGCTTTTGACGGTGACGCCGACAGGCTTCTGGCGGTGGATGAGCTGGGCAATATCGTTGACGGCGACCAGATCATGGCGCTGGTGGGGCTACATATGAAGCAGAACGGCCAGCTGCATGGGGATACGATCGTGGCTACGGTCATGAGTAATCTTGGCTTCTTCCTGATGGGTGAGAGGAATGATATTAACATAGAGCAGACGAGGGTAGGCGACAGATATGTGCTGGAGCGCATGAAGGAGATCAAGGCGAGTCTGGGTGGTGAGCAGTCCGGCCATGTGATCTTTCTGGATGAGAATACGACCGGTGACGGGCTGTTGAGCGCTCTGCATCTTCTGCAGGTCATTGTGGAGACCGGCAAACCGCTCTCCGAGCTGAAGACGGTCATGGAAGTGATGCCGCAGGCGCTTGTCAATGCCAAGGTGCCGAACCATAAGAAAGAGAAATACATGGATTATCCGGAGATCGCCGATGCAATCGCAGAGCTGGATAAGAAGTTCGCCGGAGAGGGGCGTGTGCTGATCAGACCTTCCGGAACAGAGCCGCTTGTGAGAGTGATGATCGAGGGCAAAGACCAGAAGATGATCGACAGGGAGGCTAAGAAGCTGGCCGAACTTATACAGAATATTATGCTGTAACACTTGTTATTTCTGATAAAAAATGATATAGTTATAAGTAGGTTGTGATTTGGGGGCAAGCATCAACCGGAAGTGATTGGAGGATAAGGGTATGGTAAGCCAAAAGGTAGTCATCAAAAACCCGACAGGGCTACATCTGAGACCGGCAGGCATCCTATGCAAGGAAGCTATGCAGTTTAAATCATTGATAACTTTTACCTTTCGGGATAATACGGCGAATGCCAAGAGCGTGCTGAGCGTGCTTGGGGCATGTGTAAAGTGTGGCGATGAAGTCGAGTTTGTGTGTGATGGCGAAGATGAGGAAGAAGCGTTGAAGACGTTGATCAATGCGATCGAAAGTGGACTCGGTGAATAATGCTGTCTGTTTAGCCCGTTGTGTACAACGGGCTTTTCTTTGCCTTAAAACAAACTATGAAACAGAAAGTGGAGGACGAAAAGATGTTAAATTACAAGCACTATCGTAAGAATCCGGTAGTAGAGTATCCGGAAAGAAAATGGCCTTCGAACGAGATCGTGAAAGCGCCGGTCTGGTGCAGCGTAGATCTGCGTGACGGCAATCAGGCGCTGATCGATCCGATGGTGGTTTCCGAGAAGATCGAATTTTTCAATTATCTGATCAAACTTGGCTTTAAGGAGATCGAGGTCGGTTTTCCGGCAGCCAGCCAGATTGAATTTGATTTTCTGCGCCAACTGATCGACCGTAAGCTCATTCCGGATGATGTGGTCGTCCAGGTGCTGACACAGTGCCGTGAGGAGCTGGTAGCGCGTACCTTTGAGGCCATTGAAGGATGCAAGCAGGCGATTGTGCATATCTATAACTCCACATCCACCCTGCAGCGCGACGTGGTCTTCCATATGGAACGGGAGGAGATCACCAGGATCGCGGTGGAAGGAACGAAGATGGTGAAGCGCCATGCCGCTGCCTTCCCCGGTAAGATCATACTGGAATACTCACCGGAGAGCTTTACCGGAACGGAGCTGGATTACGCGCTGGAGATCTGCACCGCCGTACAGGAGGAGTGGGGTCCTACGAAAGAGAATCCGATGATCATCAATCTGCCTTCCACGGTGGAGACGAATACGCCCAATGTGTATGCGGATCAGATCGAATGGATGAATACGCATTTTAAGAACCGGGAGAGCATCATTTTGAGCGTGCATCCCCACAACGACAGGGGAACCGGCGTTGCCAGTGCGGAGCTGGCGCTGCTGGCGGGAGCGCAGCGTGTGGAAGGCACACTGTTCGGCAACGGTGAGCGGACCGGTAACGTGGATATCATGAACATCGCCTACAACATGTTTTCCCAGGGAATAGATCCGGCACTGGCCATCGAGCATGTAAACGAGAGCATTGAGATCTACGAGCGGTGCTGTAAGATGCAGATACATCCGAGACATCCTTATGCGGGCAAGCTGGTGTTCACGGCCTTCTCGGGCTCTCACCAGGATGCCATCAACAAGGGCGTGCAGGCCATGAAGGAACGCGGCGGCAGGATATGGCAGGTGCCGTATCTGCCCATTGACCCGGCGGATATCGGCAGGGAGTATGAACCGATCGTGCGCATCAACTCGCAGTCCGGCAAAGGCGGGGTGGCCTTTATCATGGATACGTATTTCGGCTTCAAGCTGCCTAAGGGTATGCACAAGGAGTTCGCGACCGTGATCCAGCAGATCTCCGAGAAACAGGGGGAAGTATCGCCCGATCAGATCATGGATAATTTCAGGGAGCAGTATCTTGACCAGAAAGAGCCGATCCATTTCCGCAGGCTGCGCGTGGATGACCTGAGCGAAGAGACGAAGTCACAGTTCGACACGAAGGTTACGGTGATCTATACGGATGCAGGTGTGGAGAAACGCTTCGAGGCCGTTGGTAACGGGCCGATCGACGCGGCGAAACGGGGACTGCAGGAAGAACTGGATCTTGACATCAAGATTCTCGACTACGAAGAACACGCGCTGCAGAGCGGTTCCAATTCCCAGGCGGCGGCCTATATTCATCTGCTGGATGTGGAGAGCGGCAGAGTGACCTACGGTGTCGGTGTAAGCTCGAATATCACACGTGCCTCGGTGCGGGCGATCTTCTCGGCGATCAACAGGATGGGACTGGGAGAGAAAAAGAAGCGATAGATCGGGGACAGGCGGCAGATCATACGGGGCAGAGGAGGTATGGGTATGGGACAGATAGAGAAACTGCAGGAATGGGTAAGAGAAAGTGATAATATCGTGTTTTTCGGTGGAGCGGGGGTTTCCACGGAGAGCGGGATTCCGGATTTCAGAAGTGTGGACGGGTTGTATCATCAGCAGTATGATTATCCGCCGGAGACGATTCTGAGCCACACGTTTTACAGGCAGAAGCCGGAAGAGTTCTACCGGTTCTACAGGGCCAAGATGCTTTGTCTGGATGCGAAGCCGAATGCGGCCCACACGAAGCTGGCGCAGTGGGAGCAGGAAGGGAAGCTGAAAGCAGTGGTGACGCAGAACATCGACGGACTGCACCAGGCGGCAGGCAGTAAGGTTGTGCTGGAACTGCACGGATCCGTTCTGCGCAACTACTGCGAACGGTGCGGCGCTTCCTACGGTGCGGAATATATTCTGCAGTCGGAGGGTGTGCCGGCGTGTACCTGCGGCGGCAGTATCAAGCCGGATGTGGTATTGTATGAGGAAGGGCTGGATCAGAAGACGCTCTCGGATGCGGTGCATTATATCAGCGGGGCGGATGTGCTGATCGTGGGCGGAACATCTCTGGCAGTCTATCCGGCGGCGGGACTTCTGGATTACTACAGAGGAAAGAAGCTGGTGCTGGTCAACAAGACGCCTACGCCGAGGGATTCGATCGCGGATCTGATCGTGCAGGGAAGCATCGGGGAGATCTTTTCGCAGCTGGACTAAAGTCGATAAGGAGCGGGAGGCCAGGATGGATATTCAGGTTGGAGACGTTTTAAAACTTAAGAAGCAGCATCCCTGCGGTTCCAGAGAATGGGAGGTTCTGCGCATCGGTGCGGATTTCCGCCTGAAATGCAGGGGATGCGGACACCAGATCATGATAGCCCGCCGCCAGGCCGAGAAGAATGTCAGGGAGATCATCAAGGGTAACAGTCAGGCCTTCGGCTAAACTGTTACGAACGGTTACCATCAAGACAGCGTGAATAAAAATCTGCTTGCGGATTCTCCTTTCTTGTGGTATCATAAATAACCGTGATATACTAACATGACGTAAAGTCAATCATCCTTGCTCCGCCCACCTGTGTGCGGGGCCAGAGACCAAAAGGAGGAAACGAAGCATGAACAAATACGAATTAGCCGTTGTTGTCAGCGCGAAGATCGAAGACGACGAGAGAGCAGCTGTTGTAGAGAAAGCGAAGGCTCTGGTAGAAAGATTCGGCGGACAGATTACCAATGTTGACGACTGGGGTAAGAAGAGGTTAGCCTACGAAGTCCAGAAAATGAAAGAGGCTTTCTACTATTTCATCCAGTTCGACGCGGAGAGCAGTGTTCCGGCAGAGATCGAGAGCCGTATCCGTATCATGGATAATGTTATCAGATATCTGTGCGTAAGACGAGACGAGAAATAGAAAGAGGAATCTATGAACAAAGTAATATTGATGGGGCGTTTGACAAGAGATCCTGAGGTGAGATATTCCCAGGGCGATAACGCTACGGCAGTTGCGAGATATACATTGGCCGTGGACCGCAGATTCAATCGTAATAATGACGAGCAGACAGCGGATTTTATCAACTGTGTTGCTTTTGGCAAATCGGGCGAGTTCGCCGAGAAGTATCTGCACAAGGGCACGAAGATTGCGATCACGGGTCGTATCCAGACGGGCAGCTATACCAATAAGGATGGCGTGAAGGTGTATACAACAGACGTTGTAGTAGAAGATCATGAATTTGCCGAGAGCAAGAACAGTGCAGGAAGCGCTGATAACAGTGGATTTGCTCCTGCAGGCAGACCTGCGCCGGCAGCAGCCGGAGACGGTTTCATGAATATTCCTGACGGAATTGATGAGGAACTGCCGTTCAACTAATTGTTTGATTTTAGAAGGAGGCAATAACCATGGCATTTAATAAAACAGACAGGCCGGATTACCCTGCAAAGAAAAAGGGCGGAATGCGCAGAAGGAAGAAAGTTTGTGTATTCTGCGGTAAAGATAATGTGATCGATTATAAAGATACGAACAAGCTGAAAAGATATGTGTCTGAGAGAGGCAAGATTCTTCCGAGAAGAATCACCGGTAACTGTGCGAAGCATCAGCGCGCACTGACCGCAGCGATCAAGCGTGCAAGACACGTGGCGCTTATGCCTTATGTTCAGGACTGATCACCTGGCACAGAGCATGACAGAGAGTGTTATTGACAGGAGCTTCCGCATCTGAGCGATGCGGGGGCTCCTTTTAAAATGGTGCGTACACTATAATGTCATATCGTAGAGAAAAAAGTCTATATCTTGGAGTAGCATACATCTTCAAAAAATGCTATACTTATGATGGTGTGTAACTAAGGGGCCGGTGCGGCAATTTATACGAATATTTCGGAATGGATGAAAATTGATGAAGAACAGCATTAAGCTAAAAGGAAGAATGAAGTCCTACCTGCAGTCTTCTTTGTATCTGGGTTTTTTACTGATGGCTGTGAATGTCCTGATCTATTTCATAGATTACAGGGCGGGCGTCGTGCTCAGTATTTTTATCGTGCTTTATATTTCCATCATTCTTTATATGATGTTTTATAATAAGCCGGTGATCATGAATGAACTGGTCAGTTTTGCCACGCAATACGGGCAGATCCAGAGAAGACTCCTGCGGGATCTCGAGCTGCCTCATGCGCTGTTGGACGAAGCGGGCAAGGTGATCTGGACCAATATCGCATTTGAGAGGCTGGTCCATCAGGAGAAGGGATACCGCAAGTCTGTCACGACGCTGTTTCCGTCTATTACCAGGGATAAGCTCCCGGGCGGGGAAGGGGAGGACGAGGTCGAGTTTGACGTCGAGTATGAGAACGGCAATTTTATCGCCAAGCTGAAGAAGATCTCCCTGCGCGAGATGGCTGAGAACAGTGATATCATTGAGGCCAAAGGATATGACGGTTATCTGATCGCCCTGTATCTGTTCGACGAGACGGCGCTGAAGATCGCCCTGCGGGAGGTGGACAACCAGTCTCTGGCGGTGGGCCTGATCTATCTGGACAACTATGACGAGGCGCTGGAGAGCGTGGAAGAAGTCAGAAGATCGCTGTTGATTGCGCTGATCGACCGGAAGGTGAATAAGTACATTGCCGCGCTGGACGGCATCTGCAGGAAGCTGGAGAAAGATAAATATTTCGTCATCATGCGCAAGGAGGCGGCGCTGCATCTGCAGGAGAGCCGTTTCGACCTGCTGGAAGATGTGAAGACTGTCAACATCGGCAATGAGATGGCGGTCACGATCAGTATCGGCATGGGCTATAATGGCCTGAGCTATTCACAGAATTACGAGTTTGCGCGCAATGCCATTGATATTGCGCTGGGACGGGGCGGAGACCAGGCTGTAGTCAAGGTGCCGGAGAATGTTACATATTACGGCGGCAAGAGCCAGCAGATGGAGAAGAGCACGCGTGTCAAGGCGAGAGTCAAGGCACATGCGTTTAGGGAGATCGTCGCCGTCAAGGATGAAGTGTATGTTATGGGACACCGGATGGGAGACGCGGACAGCTTCGGCGCTTCCGTAGGTATCTACAGGATTGCCAGGACGCTGGACAAGCCGGCGCATATCGTCCTGAACGATATCGGCAGCTCCATGCAGCCCATGGTGGATATGTTTCGAGATAACAATGAATATGAAGAGGATATGATCATCAATAATGCGCAGGCATTGGAGATGGTAGGCAATAATGCGGTACTGGTGGTGGTGGATGTCAGTAAGCCCAGCATCACGGAGTGTCCGGAGCTTTTGAAACGCTGTAAGTCGGTGGTAGTGCTGGATCACCACAGGCAGGGAGCGGAGATCATAGAGAACGCTACACTGTCCTATATTGAGTCCTATGCCTCATCGGCCTGTGAGATGGTATCGGAGATCCTGCAGTATACGAGCGATACGTTGAGGCTGCGTCCGGAAGAGGCTGACTGCATGTATTCGGGTATTATGATAGATACCAATAACTTTATGACCAAAACGGGCGTCCGGACTTTTGAAGCGGCGGCATTCCTGCGGCGCAACGGCGCCGATGTGACCCGCGTGAGGAAGATCTTCCGGGACGATGCGGCAGAATATAAGGCGAAGGCGTATGCCGTCAGCCATGCGGAGATCTACAGGACATGCTATGCGATCTCGATCTTCCACGGAGACAATCTGGCCAGCCCGACCGTGATCGGTGCGCAGGCTGCCAATGAACTGCTGAATGTCAAAGGGATCAAGGCCAGTTTCATTCTCACGCCGTACAACGGCATGATCTATATCAGCGCACGTTCAATTGACGAGGTGAATGTACAGGTCATCATGGAGAGAATGGGCGGCGGCGGGCATCTTAACATAGCGGGAGCCCAGATAGAGAACGGCACGCTTGAAGAAGGCATTGCCTCGATCAAGAGAACGCTCGACGCGATGATCGCAGAGGGCGAATTAGACGGATGACGGATACACGAGGAGGAGAATATGAAAGTCATATTATTACAGGATGTGAAATCACTTGGTAAGAAAGGCGAGATCGTCAACGTGAGCGACGGCTACGCGAGGAATTTCGTACTGCCAAAGAAGCTGGGCGTGGAGGCCAATACCTCCAATATGAACGATCTGAAGCTGCAGAAGGCCAATGCGGATAAGGTCGCGCAGGAGCAGCTGGAGGCGGCCAGAGAGCTTGCCGCGCTGCTGGAGACGAAAGAAGTCGTATTGAAGATGAAGTCCGGAGAGGGCGGCAGGGCCTTCGGTTCGGTCTCCTCGAAGGAAATCGCAGCGGCGGCGAAGACACAGTGCGGTCTGGAACTGGATAAGAAGAAGATCCAGCTGCCGGAAGCGATCAAGGCGCTGGGCATCTATGAAGTGAATGTCAGGCTGCATACGAAGGTGACCGGCAGGCTGAAAGTGAAGGTTGTGGAAGAGTAAGCGCGGCGGCCTGCGGATAAAGAGAGCGGCAGAAGATAAATACAGGCAGGGGACGGACAGATGGAAGAAGCATTGTTAAAAAGAATATTACCGCACAGCATGGAAGCGGAGCAGTCCGTCATCGGCTCCATGATCATGGACAGGGAAGCGATCATCGTAGCCTCAGAGATCGTCCTTGGTGATGATTTTTATAACAAACAGTACGGCGTGGTCTTTGACACGATGGTAGAGCTCAACGACGAGGGCAAACCGGTAGATCTGGTCACGCTGCAGGACCGGTTGAAAGAGAAGGATGTGCCGCCGGAGGTGAGCAGTCTGGAATTCATCCGCGATCTGATCACGGCGGTTCCGACGTCGGCCAACATCAAGCATTATGCCAATATCGTGGCGGAGAAAGCCACTCTGCGCAGACTGATCCGCATCAATGAGGAGATTGCCAATACCTGCTACGTGGGCAAGGAAAGTCTGGAGGATATTCTGTCCGACACGGAGAAACGCATCTTCGACCTGGTACAGCGCAGGAATACAGGAGAGTTCGTGCCGATCAGGCAGATCGTCATGAATGCCATGGACAGTATCGAGAAAGCGTCCCACAATAAAGGGAATGTGACGGGGGTGGCAACAGGGTTTCTTGACCTGGATTACAGGACGGCCGGTATGCAGCCTTCCGACCTCATTCTGGTGGCCGCAAGGCCTTCCATGGGAAAAACTGCCTTCGTCCTCAATATCGCCCAGTATGTGGCTTTTAAACAGGCAAAAACAGTGGCCATTTTCAGTCTGGAAATGTCCAAGGAGCAGCTGGTGAACCGTCTTTTCTCCATGGAGTCCAAGGTGGATTCCCAGCATCTGCGTACAGGCAATCTGTCTGACGTGGAGTGGGAGAAGCTGATCGAGAGCGCGGGCGCCATCGGCAAGTCGAATCTGATCATAGACGATACGCCGGGTATCAGTATATCGGAGCTGCGTTCCAAGTGCCGTAAATATAAGCTGGAACATAATCTGGAGATGATCATCATCGATTACCTGCAGTTGATGTCAGGCAGCGGCAGGTCCACCGATTCCAGACAGCAGGAGATCTCGGATATCTCCCGCTCCCTCAAGGCGCTGGCCAGAGAGCTGCATGTGCCGGTGATCGCTTTATCGCAGCTGAGCCGTGCGGTGGAGCAGAGACCGGATCACAGGCCGATGCTGTCAGACCTGCGTGAATCCGGCGCGATCGAGCAGGACGCCGACGTGGTCATGTTCATCTACAGGGACGATTATTACAATAAAGATACAGAGAAAAAGGGAATTGCGGAGATCATCATCGCGAAGCAGAGAAACGGCCCCATCGGTACGGTAGAACTTGTGTGGCTGCCCGATTTCACCAAATTTGCGAATCTGCAAAGATAAAGGAAATACCAGAGAACAAAGAAAATACCAGAAAAATACAGAAGATATACGCGCAGGCGTGCCGGTAACAGGGGCTGCCTGACGCGGGAGAGACACGAAAGAGACGAAACCTTTAACAGAGGGGCAGTCTCTTTTTTAATCCTCACGGCATTGTGATTTGAGTTGAACGGGTATTGGCAGCAACCCGTACAGTGTCATATGTTGGCTGTGACAGAAGTCTGGAAAGGAGAAAAGCATGGAAGAGAAGACAATTTACTACATTTCGGAGGCGGCCAAAAAGGTACAGGTGGAGAGCCATGTGCTGAGGTACTGGGAGGATGAGCTGGAGCTTCCCATCATGCGCAACGAGATGGGCCACCGCTATTATACAGAGCAGGACATCAGGAAACTGCAGGAGATCAAGCAGCTGAAAGAGCAGGGACTGCAGTTGAAGGCGATCCGGACGATCCTTTTCCGGATGCCCGGTAAGATCAGTGAGAAAGCGGAGGATATTCTTATGCAGCAGGTAAGTCAGAAAACAGCAGAAAACGCTCAGGAGACACAGAAAATGCAGGAAGACCGGGAGAGCGGGGAACCGGGGGCAGATGCGGAGCAGGCAGCACAGTGGGACAGGTCGTCGGAACAGACTGTGGAGGCAAAGGAGCCGGTAAAATCGGCAAAAATGCGGGACGGTGACGGTACAGAAATAGAGACGAAAGGACATGAGGAGGAAGAGAAGACAGATATGACAAAGTTCCAGATCAGTGAAGGAAGAGAACAGATCGATATTGACAGGCCGCAGCGGTTTATCGTGGCGCTGTCGAAAGATAAAGAAGAGGCGGCGGCGCAGGAACCGCAGCTGGATGACGCGGACAGGAGCAGAAAGGCAGCGAGGCTCCAGTATCTGCTGCAGCATATGATCACGGAGGCGGTCAAGTCGGCTAACAGAGAGCTGTGCACGGACGTAAAAGAGAGCATATTGAAGGAGCTCGATTACCAGTTCCGGATGCAGGAGGAGCGGGACGAAGAGCGCTGGAAAAAGGAAGAAGAACATTACAGGAAGATCGATGAAATGATCAGGGAGCGTCACAGGCCGAAGGAAAGGCTGGTCAGAGGAAAAAAGAAATCCCCCGTCAAGGATGACCCGATCAATCTATGATCTCGTCACCCGTAACGGGGGAAATGAGTCCGCTTCGACTCTTACGGTCAATTAACCCTGTTCGATAGAACCTGTAGGGCATGCGCCAGCGCAGGAACCGCAATCGATGCACTTAGCCGGGTCGATCTCGAACTTGCCGTCGCCCATGCTGATAGCGCCTACCGGGCACTGTGCCTCACAAGCGCCACAAGATACACAGCCGTCATTAATTACGAATGCCATATTGATATCCTCCTTATGTTATGAAACTATATGAGATTGATATAAATTTATCAACTATGCTTCTATTTTAATATAAAAGAAGGCAAGATACAAGAGGCAATTATTCCAATTCTTCGCGACGCTTGCGGATACCGTCCAGGATCACCTTTTTCTTCTCGATCAGCTGATTCTTGTCCATGGGCTCTACACCGTCCAGCTTGTATGCCATGCCGAGCTTCTCATATTTCGGCTTGCCCATCGTGTGGTAAGGCAGGGCATCCAGCGCTTTGAGGTTGGTAAACGCGCCGATGATTTTAGCGGGCGGGTTCCTAGCGCGGTAGCTCATCAGCCGGTGC
>VSOD01000489.1 GCA_009774655.1 Lachnospiraceae bacterium | reverse complement strand
TTTTACCCCGGAATTTTGCTGGGATTCTTCGCTGGTATGGAGGGATGGACAGTCAGGTCTAATGCCGAATCCGGAGAAGGATACAGCGATATCAGTGTGGAAGTGGAAGAGAAAGAGATCGGCATTATCATCGAATTCAAGTATGCAGAGGATGCTGCCTTCGACAAAGGATGCCGTGAAGCACTAAAGCAGATCAATGACAGAAAGTATGAGGAAATGCTTATTGATGACGGCATGACTACGATCCATAAATATGGAATCGCATGCTATAAGAAACGCTGCAGGGTGATTTCGGGCTGAATTTGTCGAAAGCAAAGTCCCGGGCTGAACTGTTGTATTCAGGCAGCTGAAATATGCAGGTGGCGAGGAAAATACTTGCATATTTTAGCTGCGAATGTTTTTTTTCCATTTCCACTTTTCTATTTATATAGTCTCTCGGAATCTCTAAGCCTTTTCTTTCTACAAAGTGGAGGATGTCATGTATATATAGTAAACGGAATTTCTAATGTCGTTAACTATAGCTTACAGCATTAAGAAGGGAAATGTGTATGCCACACTTACATCTTCTGCCCGGGATGGTGACAATGACGTGATTGATATAAACATTTCAATCTAAAATGTCCATAAGAAATACTATACACACAGACAGAGGATAAATATGCCAGAATGTAGAGAGAATTAACTGACGGGAATTACGGATAATGGTTCTATTTGAACACAAAAAGGAGCACAGTCATGAAAAATGACTTTCATTTCAATCTGCTGTTCCCTATGCCCCTTTGATTTATCCGGCGCGTGAACATAAACCGCTTTTACCATGTCATTTAAGACCGCGGGTGTTAATTCGTCCAAGTCCAGATACTTCCGTACTTTGCTGATGAACCTGTCAATGTTCTTGTTTGTTCTTCCTGTTCGTTAATTTCAGTTTTTACTTGAACAAATATATAAATAGGGAAACATGCAATCTTTATGATATACTGGAGAGGACAGAATAGAAATTGATAAAATTCCGCGTAATCTGATATTATCTAAGGCAAAATGAATGAAACAAAGTTAATAGGAACAATTCTTAAATGGATAAATGGAGCAGAATGATGAAAAAGTGGAAACCTTGGAAAGGTACGATAAAACTGTGTATACTTAGCACAGCGCTTTTCACAGTAATCATATGGACCATATGGGGCAATACGGCGTTGATGGTGAACACAGTCACGGTCACAGCAGGCCGTATCCCTGCTGCATTTTCCGGCTTCCGGATTGTACAGGTGTCAGATCTGCACAATGCCGAATTTGGTGAAAACAATGTAAGGCTGTTAGAGCTGCTTTCAGAGAGCGGGCCGGACATCATCGTGATTACAGGGGATCTGGTGGATTCCGGGCATACGGATATCGACATAGCCATCAGCTTTGTAGAGGAAGCGGCTCGGATCGCACCGGTTTATTATGTGACGGGCAACCATGAAGCGAGGCTGTCACAATATGACAGACTAAGGAACGGGCTGGAGGCGGCTGATGTGTCCATGCTTGAGGATAGGGCGGTGGAGCTGGAGCGGGACGGTGAAAAGATCACACTGGTTGGGCTTTCCGACCCGGACTTTACAGTGAGGAGCGATATATTCGGGGAAGTACCTGCCATGGTCAGCACAAAGTTGGAGAGTCTGGCCGATACAGAAAGCAGCTATACGATCCTGCTCTCACATCGGCCGGAACTGTTTGAAAGTTATGCGAGCAGCGGCATTGACCTGGTATTGAGCGGCCATGCACATGGCGGTCAGTTTCGTCTCCCGTTTATAGGCGGTCTGGTCGCTCCGAACCAGGGTCTGTTCCCAAAGTATGATGCAGGGTTATATACGGAGAGCAGTACACAAATGGTAGTCAGCCGTGGTATCGGCAACAGCATCATACCAGTCCGGTTTAACAACAGACCGGAGATTGTTGTGGTGGAACTATTTGCAGGGCAGTAAACAAATTCAGACAAAGAAATTCATCTGCTTTTCCTCAAATATTTTTTTTAACAGCAGCAGCCCTTTTCTTAAATCATCTTCCGTATCGGGTGAAGCAATAGATACCCGGACATAGGATGATTTGTTTTCGTTCTGCATTGCGAAACGGTGTGAGCCAAGTACATGAATCCCTTTCTGCAATGCCAGCAGCTCCAACTCCTCGCTTGCCAGATGGCCGGGGAGTGGCAGCCAGTGGAAAAACCGCTCGATAGTATCAGTCTCGGATAATGGAAGAAAAATCTTCCGTGAAAAAATGGTTCTGAATATCTGGTTTCGTTTCCGGGCAGAAAGGATTTTCTGCCTCACGATATTTTCCGCTTCCCCGCTTTCAATCAGTTCTGCAATGATCTCACTGTTGAGGGACACGGTTTTCAGATTGATGCCCAGCATCCCGGAGACCAGCAGGTCCCGATATCGGTCCGGAAAGGCAAGAAAGGCTACCCGCAGTCCTGCGCATAACGATTTTGAGATGCTGCAGATGTGGACGGTCTGTTCCGGCAGAAGGGAAAAGAACGGCTCTGCAGCAGGAGCGGCATGGCCATAAGCGGAGAGGAAGGAATAAATGTCGTCCTCAATCATAAGCAGATGGAACTGCCGGATGATCTCTGCCAGTTCCATCCGGCGTGATTGCGGCATAAAGATACTTGTGGGGTTGCTGCAGGTCGGCATGAGGTAGACGCCGTTTATCCCCGTATTCCGGCAGGCTGCCATAAGCCCATCGGGAGACATACCATCTCCATCCGAGGGTACAGCGATCAGTTGGATGTGCAGGAAATTGGCAAGTTCCTTAAAGTTTGTATAGGTAAAGGTATCTACGGCTATTTTATCCCCGGCCTTGAAAAGTGAAATAAGTATGACAGACAGGGCATTCTGCGCCCCGGCAGAGAGCAGGATGTTTTCTTCCCCGGCGTTTACTCCAATCCGGCGCAGCCATTTCCGGGCGGCGCTTATCTGCCGCTTCGTTCCCAGGGGGCTGCTGTATTCAAAAAGCCTTATGGATTCATCTCTTTCCAAAACAAGCCGCGCCGTACTTTGGATGGTATGGTTGCTTTCATAGAACGGCTTGATCATGCCCATTTCGATGATGCCGCCCTCTTTTTCCATAAAAGTATTTTTGGCGGATGTGCCGGGGGAAACAAAAGTTCCGCGGCCCGTGACGGCATACAGGAGTCCTTTCAGTTCACACAGCTTGTATGCCCTTGTGACTGTGCTTAAGTTCAGGTCGAGGAAGTCGGCAAGTTCCCGCTGGGGCGGCAGCTTTGTGTCAGCCGGCAGT
>VSOD01000488.1 GCA_009774655.1 Lachnospiraceae bacterium | reverse complement strand
GCTCCCAGAGCGCGGATGCCATGTCATGCTCATAAAAACCGGCAAGGTAGCTGCATCCCTTAAAATTCTTTGTCAGATAGTCCACGGAGTGCAGGAATACCTGCTCCATGTCAAGCACGGCATAATCATGGCAGTCGCCTCCCAGTACGGCGGAGACCTTGCCCTCCGAGATACGCAGGAGCGCATCTCCCTTTGCCACCTTCAGGCAGTCGTTCAGGATTCGGGCATACACGCCCTTTTCCACCCTGCGCAGTCCCGCACCGGAAATACCCGCGCGGTCGAGGATGCTCTTGATTGCACAATCCCTGACAGGGTAATACTGGTTCCTAATCTTCAAAAGAAGTCCCGTATTGATGATGGTATCCGTGATGATGTCCTCATCCAGCCCCTCATCCGCATACTTCTCCTTCAGTTCCTCCTCCACCTTACTCCCGCTGGTGATCGCCACAAGGCGCAGGTTCTTAGAGGTCTTTCTCTCCCAGAAGGAATTTCTCCCGATGCTGTTCAGGCACGCAAGGAAATCCTCCTGATTCTGGAATACGCCACGGTATCCGTCGGCAAATACTCTTGTTTCACCCATTCTTTTTTCCACCTTTCTTTTATCTCTCCGCTTCCGGAGGCATTTTTCTATCCAGCCGCTTATGCGGACAAGCCCTCACGGGCATTTCTGGCACACTCACAGCAAAGCTGCTCGCTGATACGGCAGTCGCCAGCTATGGATGCAGGCATCCCTGACTGGCTCGTTGCTGCGCACAAAAAAAGGAATGGTCCTCAAAGGGTTTCCATTCCTTACTGCGTGTGGTGATCCACAAATCTGCTTCTGCTCCCGGCTGTTATGCACATACCGCAGAAACAAAAAAAGTGCCAAAAGACTGCCATGCTTATACATGGTATCCTCTGACACTACTTACAATCTTAAACAGCGTATGCCCCGGTTCTCCAAAAAGAAGCCGGAACCTGCAGCTTGCGGAAAGTGTGGATGTTCCGGATACTTTCATACCGGATACCCCATAATTTCCCGCCCTTTACTGACAGGCATCGCATAAAAATCAATTACGGAATCATCTTAGCACAACATCTTGTATTCCGTCAACTCAATAATACTATATCTTCTGTTTTTTACCTTTTATTTTTTACATAAGAAAATAATTATAATTTTTTTCAAAATTTTTCAAGTATCCGCTCCCCTGTCAGGTACTTCTTTTTTAGATTGTCCTGTTACAACAGTTTATCTGTATCAGGCATCCGTTCTTTGACAACTGAAGAACATACAACCTCATGTATATGGGTTCCGGTGAATGGCTCACTCCTAAAAGTCTGCTATCCGTCCGGATTTAATTGCACACAGTGCAGCCAGTCAACGCGGCCGGGAAGGGCGCAGGAAACGGTGGGGGAAGGTATGTGTAACGATCAAAATTTTATCATTATTTTTTGCAAGAAGCTGATCACCAATATTTTCAGATATGCTATACTAATAGCCAGATATTGTGTTTTCTCATATCCTGGCTAGGAAAGGAGGCGTATGGTTACAGTAACGAAGGGCGATTTAATAGCGCTGGGATATGGACCATCTTTTGCAGCAGACATCATAAGAGAAACGAAAAAGCTTATGGTATCAAGGGGACATACATACTACCAGTCACGAAAACTGGACAGGGTTCCCAAAGAAGCTGTGGAAGAACTACTGGGAATTACCATTCCCGACAAACAGAATTGATTGTACTTCTTGCACATCTATGTGAGGAGTGAAATCATGGCAAAAGATCCAATTAAGAAAGCAGACAACGGAACCTATTACTTCCGGGCAAATTTAGGCTACCATCCCATTACAGGGAAGCAGATCCAGAAATACCGCAGCGGCTTTGCTACCAAGAAGGAAGCAAGGGAAGAATATTCCAAGCTAATCCTGTCATCGGTCAAAGAACTGGATGAAAAAAAGAAGACTGTTTCTTTTCAGACATTTATTGAAAATACCTATCTTCCATGGTACAAAACACAGGTAAAGGAAAGCACTTACCTAAACCGCTATTCCACCATCCAGAAGCATTTTGCGTACTTCTACAAAATGGCAACGGACGAAATCGAACCCATCCATGTCCAGAACTGGCAGTTGGAACTTGCAAAGCAGTTCAGCCCAAACTATATCCATGTGGTGCAGGGGCTGCTCTCCCTTGCCTTTGACCGGGCGATTGTACTGGGTATAGCCAAAAAGAATCCGTCAAGGATGATCGGGAACATCAAGTCCAAAAAGACACAGGTGGATTTCTGGACGCTGGAAGAATTTCAGAAAGTAATCTCCCTGCTCTACAAGGGGGATTATTATGAACATTACCTCTTTATATCCTTCTGGGTGCTGTTTATGACCGGAATGCGGATCGGCGAGGCTGCGGCACTACTGTGGTCGGATATTGATTTTGATACAGGACTGTTAAGCATAACCAAGACCATGTATTACAAGTCGATGGACGATTTCAAACCCGTGGAACCGAAAACGCAGGCCAGCGTCCGCACCATTTACATTGACAAGGATACCATAAAGGAACTGAAGGCATGGCAGGAAGTCCAAAAGAAGGTACTGAAAAACTGCGACTATGTGTTAAGCTACAACGGCATACCCACCAGCAAGCATACCCTGCCACGGGCATTGGAAAAACTTGCCGAGCTTGCTGGCGTACACCGCATTAAAATCCATGCGCTGAGGCATTCCCATGCCTCCCTGCTCATCAGCATGGGCGAAAATCCCCTGTTGATCAAAGAGCGTCTGGGACATGAAAAAATACAGACAACCCTGGGAACCTATGGTCATCTGTATCCTAACACCAATCTTGAAGTTGCCAATAAGCTGACCGGGGTGCTTCAGTATACACCTGCCACCCAGAGCGTAGCAGACTATACGAGCAACCAGCACACCGCAGCCTATCACAAAGAAGTGAAATAAAAAATGCAATCGTAATGCAATAAAAAGAGGAAAAAAGCCGCAAAGCCTTGATTTTACTGGCTCCGCGGCTCACCTCCGACTATTCGAACTCAATCTGCCCTAGGTGGTTTTCTGTACTTTCATTGATAAAAAACATTATTATCCCATTTATTTTCACTTCTATTACCATGTTTACTTTTATTACATACAGTTCATAACATCACGATAACATCATGGTCTGGATTGGGCAAGGTAACATTGCAGATACCGGTTCTGCCCAAAACTTTCTATTAATAACTCAACTTTCCCAGCGGGATAACTGTCCCAAATGCCTGAGTTATCAATTAAAATCGCTATAATAAATAGTGCA
>VSOD01000487.1 GCA_009774655.1 Lachnospiraceae bacterium | reverse complement strand
CGTATGGAGTCGTCGGCAGCGTCAGATTTGTATAAGAGACTGCAGTAGATTGAGGACCCGATGAAAAAGACATTTCGAGAAAAGATGATTTTTAAATTCAGCGGCATAGCGAAGAAACACAGGAGACTGCATTACCCATGTCTGATCGTACTGTCAGCCGTCTTGGGGATCTATCATATCGGACTTCATTTCAGGACGAATACCAAGCGGTATGCGGGCGTGGCTTTCGTGATCATTTTCTTCATGAGCAGCTGCAGCTTTTCTTTTGCTGTGTTTGCGGAGCGGACAAGCTTCGTCAAAGCGCAGGAGGCTTACGGCGCGGTGGTCGGCGACTCGGATGTTTCCCTGGCGGTGGAGGAAGACAAGATCCCCACGGACCAGATCCTGCTCGAGGACGAGGATCTGGACGTCGAATATGATATTGAAGAGGACGCAGAGGGCGTGGACACCTATACGATCGACGATATTCTGGAGAGCAAACAGCAGCTGCAGGGCGTAGAGGAAGAGACACCGCAGGACGGTGAGTATGTGTTTGACAAGACGGACTGGCGGCTTGTGCTGATCAATAAGCAGCATCCGATCCCGGAAGGATACAGTTTCAATTTCGGAACGATCAAGGCCAATATGAAATGTGATGAGCGCATCATAGACGACCTGCTGCTGATGATGCAGGCGGCGAAGGCGGAGGGCATCAATCTGGAGATCTGTTCTCCCTACCGGGATCTGAACCGACAGGAATTTCTTTTTAATAAGAAGATAAAGAATTACATGGGGCAGGGAATGTCTTATATGGAGGCCTACAAGGTAGCGTCGCAGACAGTCACGGTGCCTGGCGCCAGTGAACATCAGATCGGCTTGGCGCTCGATATTTTCTGCGATACATACAAGTACCTCGACGAAGGGTTCGGGGAGACCGAGGCGGGGATCTGGCTGGCAGCCCATTGTCATGAATACGGATTTACGCTTCGCTATCCGGCGGAGAAGGAATATATCACCAGCATCGAATATGAGCCATGGCATTTCAGATATGTAGGCAGGGAGGCGGCAGCCGTTATGCAGGAGGAAGACATCTGTCTGGAAGAATTCTGGGATAAATACCTGTAGGATGTGGAAGAGACAGAAAGAAAATAGAACAGGAGGCAGTGCGTTTACCGGCGTGCTTTGGGGCGCGGGTAGAGGCATGAAAGATTTGATATGTATCAGATATTAAAGACAGAAGGCAGAGCCAAGCGGGCGCAGCTCGAGACGGTGCACGGCACAATTCAGACGCCGGTGTTTATGAATGTGGGCACGGCGGCGGCGATCAAGGGAGCGGTCTCTACGGAAGATCTGGATGGGATCAAGACACAGGTGGAATTATCCAACACTTACCACCTGCATGTGCGGCCGGGGGATCTTATCATCAGGCAGCTTGTCGGTTTACATAAGTTTATGTCCTGGGAGAAACCGATCCTGACGGATTCCGGTGGATTTCAGGTTTTTTCACTGGCGGTACTGCGCAGGATCAAGGAAGAGGGAGTTTACTTTCATTCTCATGTAGACGGGCGCAAAATCTTTATGGGGCCGGAGGAGAGTATGCAGATTCAGTCGAATCTGGCATCTACCATTGCCATGGCTTTTGATGAATGTCCGTCCAGTGTGGCGGACAGAAGATACGTGGAGGCGTCCGTGGCGCGTACCGCCAGATGGCTGGAGCGCTGCCGGCGTGAGATGGACAGATTGAACAGTCTGGAGGATACTATCAATAAGAAGCAGCTTCTTTTTGGTATCAACCAGGGGGCGATTTATGACGATATCCGTATCGACCATGCGAAGCGGATCGCGGAAACAGCCTGCGACGGTTATGCACTGGGCGGTCTGGCGGTGGGAGAGAGTCATGAGCAGATGTATCATGTGATCGAGGAGACGGTGCCTTATCTGCCGCAGGATAAACCAACCTATCTGATGGGGGTAGGAACGCCGGCCAATATACTGGAGGCGGTGGAGCGCGGTGTGGATTTCTTCGACTGTGTGTACCCGACCAGAAACGGCAGGCACGGCCATCTGTATACGAACCATGGCAAGATCAATCTTTTCAATGCGAAATATGAGCTGGATGAGAGGCCCATCGAAGAGGGATGTTCCTGTCCGGCATGCAGACGTTATTCCAAGGCTTACATCAGGCATCTGCTGAAAGCGAAGGAAATGCTCGGCATGAGGCTTTGTGTGCTGCATAACCTGTATTTTTATAACACGATGATGGAAGAGATCCGGCAGGCGCTGGACGAAGGACGTTTTGCGGCTTACAAAAAACAGAAGCTGGACGGGATGACAAACCGTTAAGCACTCGACCACGAAATCGAAAAAATAGGAAAAAGGCTTGTCTTTCGGGTTTTTTAAGTGTATAGTATGCTGTAGATTGCTTAGATCAATATATTTATAACAGTGGAGGAAATCATATGGGATTTTTATTGACAGCGGAACCGGTTGCCGCTGCGGGTGGCGGTATTGTGATGATCTTGTATATCGTGGTCATCGTGGCTTTCATGTATTTTATCATGATCCGTCCGCAGAAGAAGGAGCAGAAGCGTGTGGCTGCGATGCTGGCTGACATGAGCGTTGGTGACTGTGTGCTGACGACCAGCGGTTTTTACGGGATCGTCATTGATATTACGGATGATACGATCATTGTGGAGTTCGGCAGCAACAAGAACTGCCGTATACCGATGCAGAAGTCGGCGGTCGCACAGATAGAGAAATCTGAGACAAATTAAGTTTTGCACAAAAGAGCCTGGTTTTGGTTGCCGGAGCTCTTTTTTTCTGCATATTTAGGACTGTGCATTCACAAAATGTATCAAAATATAAGAAAAGTTAATATTTGGATATTGACAACAGATAAAGAAGAAGGTAAAATCTTAAATTGTGTAAAGGAACAAGTATTGTTCGGAATTAGCAAAAGGAGGAGAAGTACTATGAAAAGGAGATCTTTAAAGTTTATTGCATGTGCAGCGATCATGGCAATGTCATTGTCTGTTACCGCCTGCGGTGGTTCCGATGATGCGGCACCGGCAGCGGAGACAGAGGCAGCTGATGACGCAGCTGAGACAGAGACACCGGCAGAAGACGCAACAGGTGACGACGCAGCTGAGGCTGAGACGGAAACAGAGGCAGAAGATGAGGCTGAGCCTGAGACAGAGGAAACAGAAGACGAAGGCGCTGATACAGCGGCTGCAACAGGTGAGACAGTGGAGAGCCTGCTGAACGATCCTGCGGTAAAGGCACAGTACGAAGAGAAGTTTGCTGAGTATGAGGA
>VSOD01000486.1 GCA_009774655.1 Lachnospiraceae bacterium | reverse complement strand
CCTCTGTCATTCAGCACCGCACCCTCTCCCTCGTAATAAGTCCGAGCGGTTCATTGCCTTAAATACACTCCCCCTCGCCTCCGGGCAGACCGCAGAGGCAAAGCCTTATGCGCCTCTGCGGAATAGGGTGTAAAAATTATATGTGTATATCCAATTACGCCTCTTTATGAATGCCAAACATACCATTCAGCATGGATAACACTTTCTCCATGCTGCTTTCCTTGGAACCGGAAGTCTTGTAGGCATCCCTCCATTCCTGCGCCAGCCTTTTCATTTTCGTTCCGGCTGTTTCCGGGGCATCTCCATCTGTCTCCTGCGGCTTTTTAGAGACATTCGTGGAAAGCCCCTTCCCTCCCTCAGTTCTGAGCCTCTGAAACTCGCCCTCTATCATTTCTTTGGTATCCGCTCTGTCCGCTATCTTCTGGAATGCCCGGTCAAGCTCACTTAATTCTTCTTCCATTGTCATTTTACGGAAACCCGTTTCTGAATTTTCATCCTCCACATAACGCTCCCTTGTGCCGTTCTGGTAGCCCCGCACGATTTCATCATAAAGGTTGCCATACGCCCTGACGGAATCCTCCATCTGGTCTGCAATGGCGTATGCGCTTCCTGTCCTCTGCCCTTTCAGCTTTTCCAATTCTCCGGCCAGTTCACCGCCATAGGCGTTTGCGGCCAGTGCGCTTGCCGTCTGTTTTGCCTGCCTTATAACGCTCTCCTTATTCCCTTTTGCAATAACTCTGCCCGATGTCCCTTTTTCACGGGTCTGTTTCCGATAGCTCTCAATGCCTTCCTGCGAAATGGAAACCTTCACCGCATTGTCCGCCTTCGGTTGCAGCGCATCCTTTTCCTTCTCCTGCGGACTGGCCACTCTGCTATTCTGATACCATCCGCTTGCTGCACCCGCCTGGCTTATATTTCCCTCTATATTTACTGACATATCAAATCCTCCATTTCCAAATTTACGCCCTGAAATCCACTCCGCCGAGCGTCCCATCAAGCTGGTCTAAAATACTGGTGTCAAAAGCGTCCCCCGGTTTCCATCCCGGATTGTTCTGTTTTACCAATGCCTCCAAACGGCTTCCATAATCCCCTGCCATTCTGTCCAATGTCCACGAAGCAGAACTGCGCTGTTTTGAAGGAAGAGTGTTTAAATACTTATTGATGACATCGTTTCTCCTGGTTCCTTCCGGTATGCTCTTTCCATTGGTGCTGATAAAATCCTGTTTTACCACCTCTGCCAGTTCTGCCTTTACTTCATCTGACACAGACACAATTTTTTTCCAGTCACTTCTCCCCGATATACATCTGTCCGCCTGCTCTTTTGACATCCAGGGAATACCGTTCTCATCATAGTATAAATTGCTGTGCTTATGCTTTACCCCTCCGCTGATAGCAGCACCCATCTGGCTAGATGTACTTGTTTTATTTCCATTCTTCTGCGAAAACAGCCTGTTCATCAGGGAATATCCCGAAAACCATTTCATATTGTTACTGTTGATATTCATATCCTCGCCTCCTCTTATATCTTCAAATCCAGATTCGCACCAACCTGCGGCTGATCTTTCACAGTGGTTTTGCCCGCATCCTCTTCCTGGACAGCTTCGATAATTGTTTTCATATCTGTGTCATTCAGATAAATCGTGCCATCTTTGGAAGCAGACATTTTTTCTTCTAAAAGCTGCTCTGCTTTATTCGGAGTTGCTGTTCCATCTTCCTGTCCAGTCCGCTTTTCTTCCAGTTTTTCCTGAAACTCTTTCTGTTTTTCTGCCGCTTTTTCTCTTGTTTTTTCAATATGTTTTTCAATATTCTCCCGCGATTTCTCACTAAGTTTTTTATAGAAGGTATTATCATGCTCATAATAGGCGATATGTGAGTAATTTCCATTTTCATCCACATACCAATGGCTAAATTTTGTTTTAGATCCCTTGGCTTTCATATACCCATCTACAAATTTCTGTGCATTTTCAATATCCTTCAACCGCTGTGTATATTCCTTTGCCTTCTCCGGGTCATTCTGCATCTTCTCCAGCAATTTAGGGTTTACAGCCAGTGTATTGACTTTGTTATCTCTGGCCATTGACAGGCCGCTCCCAACCTCAAGCGTCATATACGGAACCTGCTTTTGCAATTTGCTTAAATAATCTGATGTGCTTTCCGTATTGTTAGTTTTAACCGGTTCCGATGTCTTCTCTGCCCTTTTCTTTGTGTTGTCCGCCATGCCCTGTGCCGCATAGCTGCTGTAATTGCTTGTAATCTCCATTGCCATAATTTTGTCCTCCTTGATATAAAATTTATTTGAAATCCATTTCGTTTCCATGCTACGCCTATAACAATTTAAGCAGTTCCATATACCAGCTATCCCGTATGCCTTCATAGGGAATCTGTACTATACTGCCTCTTGAACCTCTTTCATATATACAAGTTTCCGCTGCACCAGCTAAACCCGGCAGTTTATAAAATCCGCCAAAAACAATCCATATTTCTCCGTCTGCATCATTTTCTTCTAAAAAATTCTCAAAGGCATCTCGCTCAACATAAACATACCTGTCATCATATGAAATTATTTCTCTAAGTTTTTCGGTATCGTAAGAAACTATTCCGGGTTCTCCGTCATAATTTCCAACCATGATATCTTTACTTTCATTGCACCGTGCATAGGAATGGGTATGTACCGCCAGCAGCATAACCACAATTATCAGAGAAACTATGGCTACCATGCCCATGCACAGTTTTTTCCGGTATGGGCGGAAACCTGCAATCTCGCCCATCCGCCTTTTCATGTCTGCAAATTCCTTTTCCCCGGCATAGGTGACGGCGGGCGGCGTACCCTCTGTCCCAGAGCGCAGCAGTTTCAGGGTTTTCAGCAGCACCATGCCATATTCATGCGCCGGCTTCCCGCTGCTCTGTATGCACACCCTGTCGCAAATATCCTCCAAATCCGCCCGGAACTGTTTCTGGCAGATTGTCAGCAACGGGTTCACCCATAAGAGGCACCGCAGGATATCCCATGCAAGCCCAAACCATAAATGCCCCAATCGGATATGCGTCCGCTCATGCTGTACAACAGCTTTTAATTCATCCTGGCTGTAACTCCCCCATACCACTTTAGGAATGACAATCTTTGGTTTCAGCAGCCCAACTGTAAACGGCGTCACATTCATGTCTGTAATCCTGACCTGCATATTATCCAGAGAAATCTTTTCCATCCCGGCAACCGACTTCCGGAGGCGCAGCCGCTTTCCGAATATACAGACAGCAGCTATAAGGATGCCCGCCATATAAATGCGGTCAGCCCACAG
>VSOD01000485.1 GCA_009774655.1 Lachnospiraceae bacterium | reverse complement strand
GTTTCTGCTAATACTATACGTTGTATAATATTATTTGTCAACCTATATTTCCTTAACTTTACCTTAAAATATTCCCGCATCGTACAGTGCACAGTCCAACCAGCCGCAAACGGCAACTCCCATGTTCCACACCGCATCCCTTTTCTAAAACAAAAACGTATCACGCTCAGGAATTTCTTCAACTTTTTACCCAATGCCCGCGGAAATAACAAAAAAGCGCGGCCACGCTGTGATTCTCCATCACCTGCGCGGCCGCGCCCTCTTTCATTCAAAACATTTTCTACACGATTCAGAACAGATTCACCTTGCCGACAATACCGTCGTTGATCACATAATAAGCCGTAAAATCCTCCGGCTTAACATAGATCTGAATGCTCTCAATGGAACCCTGTGCATGTCCTTTGGCATAATAGTGTGCCTTGACCCGATCGGTCACCACATCCATGCTTGCCTCATACTCCCGATACTGGAAAATGATCTCCGGCTCCGGGTCCTGCTTTGGCGCTTCCGGCACTGCCGCAACTTCCTCCGCACATCCCGCTTTCTTCGTCTCTTCCGTCACTGCTTCTTTCGCTGCTGCTTTGTCCTTCTCCGGTATAACTTCCGTCCCCGCTGTCGTCCCTTTTTTATCCATCGTACTCTCCCCTTTGATCCGCCTTCCGGCCATCGTATTGTGGTTATAGCATAGCATTGTGCCCCGCGGCCTGACCCTTTCAACGACGCCCGCAACACTCCCGCGAAGCCTGCAAACTGTTATATATATTGTAACATTGTTTCCTCTTTACGACAAGCGGCTTTTCTGCGGATGGTGCCACAGGTCACTTTCAATCTTCCAGCCCCGGATGGGATAAAACCATTCCAGCAACACGGACAACACCATGCATTTAAGCTTTTCACAGTCAAGAGCGCTTCTCCCATCTTACCTCCTATTGTTCAATCTGCATTTTATGTAAACATAAAATCATCCTAACCACCCCTGATAAAACGCGATCGCTCCCAAAATTGCGCCTACAGACATCACCGCCAATGTTCCAACGATAATGACAGGATGCTCTTTCATCAGCTTCACATAATCCGGACGATCTGTAATTCGTCTGCGCCCTTTAGCGAAACGACATGCAGCATGTTTGTAGCAACGGTATTGTTGAATAAATGGTCTCCAAGCCCTGCCCATAGATTTCCCGTAATGCGGTAAAGAAGTCCCCATTCGATTCCCATAATTCCGGCAAGGATTATATAACCGATACCCAGCAGAAGCGTTGCCGCAAACGACATTTCGCCATTTATATTTGAGAACCGGTTAAAGAAAAACTGCTGATATAGACAGCTTCTGGCTTTTGATAAAGATTGTGCGAGCTAGGATCTGTCCGTTTTCGTCATTTGCTGTGGGATACCTTCCGGGTGCTGTGAAATGATCAGCAACACATGGAGGACAAATTTATTCTCCAGTGTCTCTATACTCATGGCACCGCCATATTTTTCAGCCGCCTTCTTTACATTCGACAGACCTGTCCCTTTTTTGAATGCACCTTTCCCCTGGAAGCTGTTTTCTATTTCCATCATAAGAAAATCTCCCTGAATACGCCCGGACACACGGATATATTTTTCCCTGCCGGCATCCAGCCGTTTTACTGCCTGAATCGCATTGTCCAGTGCATTTGACAGGATAATACAGATATCAATGTCCCGCAGACTGCAGGGATATGGCAGAAGGAGGGAACAGTCCACATCTATCCCCATGCTTTTGGCTATCCCCAGCTTGTTTCCCACCAAAATATCCACTACCGGATTATTGGTGCTGCAGGGGAATGACATTTTTTCCGCCATATCATCCATATCTTCCATATAGCTTACCGCTTCCTCCAGTTTCCCGCTCTGCAGAAGATTTTTCACCACTGCGATGTGGTTTCTGATGTCATGCCGGAATGACTTTGTTTCATCGTAACGGGTTTTCGCCTCTTCCACATACCGGTTCAGGGAATGTTCTTCCTGTTCCAGCAGTGAAATTTCGGTGCTGAGACGGAAATTCTGCTGCAGTTTCTTATAAGAGAACAGGATACAAAACAGGCTTAAAAGTCCCAGAAGATGCATGGCAAGCAGCTGCCAATGACTGAACAAATAATTGAAAGATTCGTCCTCTTCTAAGATCAGATACTGGAAATCAAATGCAATCATGTCAGTGTACTGGCTCATAATAAATATGGACAGAATCGGGATGAAAATCAGAAACATTTGCTGCATTTCCGATGCGGTATAAAAGGGATAAAAAACATCCCTGGAAAAATAGCGATACACTATATAATAACAAACCCCCGTCAGCAAAAGAGACGAGGCCTCACTGATCAACATGGCCGCGATGCCCGCCGTATGATAGTAAAAATCCGACATCCATGCGTATAAAAGACCTATCAGAGATTTCACAATCCCATAGCAGAGCAGCATGATTTCAGTTGTCAGGGTTGCATACAGAAGGGAAGACTTAAAATCCGCATGGCAAAGCAGGCTCCCGCATATTGTAAGAAGAAATACCATCACCACGAAGCCCGTTACCGTGCCAACTGCAAAAAAGCGTGTGACAATCACCGCACACACTCCAAACAGGAAATAGAATGGGAACATAAGTTTCTTTTTCAGGATTTTTGCCAGGAAATAAAACTGAAAGCCCCCCTCAATGAGGCCTATAAGATATATATTGAAAAAATCTAAATACTCGACCATATTACCTGCCCCCGCATGTGAAAGCTCTTACATATTTTTCATATACTGCAGAACAACGCCGGAGAACTCCCTGCTCCGCAGCCGTGATACAGGAATCTCTTTGCCATTATCCATACAGGCAGTCCCGTTTTTATAACCTTTTAAATGTTTCAGATTGATAAGATAGCTCCTGTGGCATCGGTAAAAACGGTTATTCAGCTTTGTTTCCAGATTTTCAATCCGTTCATAATAATCAACAACCTCTCCGGAAGCCAGGTTCAGATATATTTTCCTGTCTATGATCTCGCAAAAGACGATCTCATCCTCCCGGATGATGCGCCCCTCGTATCCCTTTTGCACCAGCAGGCTGTCTTCGCTGGCATTCTGCATGGAAGCGTACAGGCGCTCCATGGTCTTTTCAAACTGTTTGCCGTCCACCGGCTTGACCAGATAATCGTAGGCCTGTACCTCAAAAGACTGGAATACCATCTCTTTCAGCACCGTAATAAAGACTAAAAAGCCCCGGAACTTATCTGCCCTCAGTTTCCTTGCCGTTTCCATACCGTCCATGTCCTTCATCTGGATATCCAGAAACAGGATGTCGATCTGCCCA
>VSOD01000484.1 GCA_009774655.1 Lachnospiraceae bacterium | reverse complement strand
TCTTTCTGGAGGATGTGACGAACCTTGAGATCGAGCAGCTTGGCCCGTATTTCGAGAATCACGAGAGATTCCCGAAGCGGATCAATACGGAATTCGTTAAAGTGCTGGACAAAAAGACCGTGCAGATGCGCGTCTGGGAGCGGGGCACGGGAGAGACGCTGGCCTGCGGGACAGGGTGCTGCGCTACCGTGGTAGCCTGCATTTTAAATGGTTTGACGGATGAGAAGGTTACTGTTAAACTATTAGGTGGCGAAATTGAGATCGAATGGGACCGGGAGGCCAATCTGGTCTATATGACAGGGCCGGCAGTCACTGTATTTGAGGGAGAATACGATGTACCTGCGGTTCAGTGATTTTTTGCGGTGTGCCTGCCGACAGATATCAGAATTATGGAATTTCAGTAACAGGGAGGACATTTTATATGTTGAAAGTGAATGATAATTATTTAAAATTACCGGGCAGCTACCTTTTTTCAACGATCGGGAAGAAAGTGAATGCCTATACGGCGGCGAACCCGGACAAGAAGATCATCAGACTGGGCATCGGTGACGTGACACAGCCGCTTTCCCCGGCGGTGATAAGCGCCATGCACAGCGCAGTGGATGAGATGGCGGATGCGGCTACGTTCCGCGGCTATGCGCCAGAGCTTGGTTATGACTTTTTGAGAAATGCGATCGCGGATAACGACTATAAGGCCAGAGGCTGCCAGATTGAGGCGGACGAGATTTTTGTGTCGGACGGTGCAAAATGTGATTCCGGCAATATTCAGGAAATCTTTGCACTGGATAATAAGATCGCGGTCTGCGATCCGGTCTACCCTGTCTATGTGGATACCAATGTTATGGCGGGACGGACAGGCACCTATGACGCCGCCACGGAAAGATGGAGCGATGTGATCTACATGCCCTGCACGGCGGACAATAACTTTGCCCCGCAGCTGCCAAAGGAAGTGCCGGATCTGATCTATCTGTGCTTCCCCAACAATCCTACCGGCTCCACGATCCACAAAGCACAGCTGCAGGAATGGGTCGATTATGCCAACAAGAACGGTTCCGTTATCATTTATGACGCGGCTTATGAAGCATATATCTCCGAGGAAGATGTGCCTCACACGATCTACGAGTGCGAGGGCGCCAGAACCTGCGCCATTGAGCTGCGGTCTTTTTCCAAAAATGCTGGCTTTACCGGCGTAAGGCTGGGCTTTACCGTGATCCCGAAGGATCTGAAAGCGGGAGACACAGCCCTCCATGAACTGTGGGCAAGACGCCATGGCACCAAATATAACGGCGCTCCTTACATCATCCAGCGGGCAGGCGAAGCAGTATACAGCGAGGCCGGTAAGAAAGAGACGAAAGAACTGGTTGCCTACTATATGAAGAATGCGGCCTACATCCTGGACGGATTAAAGTCCGCTGGTTTTGAGGTGTCCGGCGGTGTAAATGCACCCTATATCTGGCTGAAAGCGCCGAATAAGATGACGAGCTGGGAGTTCTTTGATTATCTGTTGGAGAACGCGAGTGTGGTCGGCACACCGGGGTCGGGATTCGGGCCGAGCGGCGAGACATATTTCCGCCTGACGGCTTTTGGCAGTTATGAGAATACTGTGGAAGCGGTGGACCGGATCAAGAGGCTTGGGGCCTAGTACAGAATTCACCGTTAATTACGCAATGCTGTACCAGGGGGAATTTCGAAATAACTGTACTATGGTCAAAGTGACTCGAAATTCTAAAATAACGATTAAAATGACGGAATACCATTGAAAGGTATTCCGTCATATGTTATGATCAGGATATCAAATTAAGCATATATATCGAGAGATATAAGATACAATCTGTGAGGATACCGCTCGTCATATAAGGGAAAGTACTTTCCCGTCTGATTAAAATCTTCTATTATCGGGATCATGGCCGATGATCATATGCTTATTTTCCAACTTATGAGGCTGCCGGATATGGCGGCAGGAAACAGAAAAGGGCAGGGGATCCGGCCGGATGGCAGTATGGTACAGGCGTGGTTATGGTATCTGCACAGTTACAGCGCGGTATGGCTGCAGGCAGCGGTATTTGTATTGAGTACAGCAGCTGCACAGGTTTGGTATTCACATAACACATGATTAAGGTCATTGTGGATTTGGGTTACAGGTATATTGCTTAAGTGGCATGACCGGACTCCTGCGGACAGGAGGACAGACCATGCAAGTGACAAGAGAAAAACAGGATATCGTGGAGAAAGAATTTATCGGATTTCCGGATATCGCGGCGGACACGATCAATGTACTTTTGTATAAGGGCAGACAGCTCACAAGGGCGGAAGATCTGCGGGCAGGCCCGACGGAAACGATCTATCAGACGCCGCCTGATCAGGCAAAAGAGATAAAAGGACAGATCAGGAATCAGTTCGAAGATGTATGCAAGTATGAGATGTCGGATGGACATATCAGGCTCATGTATCTGATCGCCAATCAGACTAGGACGGACGGAAAGATGCTGCTCCGGAAAGCGGGCTACACAGGCGGGGCATATAGAGAGCAATACGCGGGGAAAACACAGGATATCTATCCGGTTATCGAATTCGTACTTTACTGGGGAGCCGCCAGATGGAGGAGCAGCCGGGAGCTTCATCAGTTCCTCCGGAAAAAGAGGGTTCAGCCAGATGTCCCGGCGGAAGCGTGGCAGTATATTGACAATCTGCACCTTCATGTATATGAGATGCGTCATCTGCCGGAAGAGGTACGGGAACTGTTTCAGAGCGATATGAGAATAGTGGTTGATTACCTTGCGGAAGGCATGGGGTATCGGTCTGACAGGAAGATCGTGCATAAGGCGGCGCTGATCAGGATGATCAAAGTGCTTTCCGGGGACGGTGATATAGAGGATGTGGAGGAGTGGCTGGAGAAGCAGCAGATCAGAGAGGAGGATGAGATTACGGTGTGTGAATTGTTTGATCAGTATGAAAGGAAAGGGCGCGAAGAGGGCGAAGCCAGACGACTGGTAACAGATATTGAGAACGCCATGCGGTTTTTCCAGGTTACACTGGAGAAGGCGTGCGAGGGACTGGGCACGACTGTGGGGAAGTATGAGGAGGCGAAGAAACTTTTATGAAATAAAAAGTTTCAGAAGTCCTCTAAAATAAATCAAAGATTGCCCGATATATAATATAAGTAATGTAAAGATTCATTTACTTACCTGATTGTAATGAATCCGCAGGCAGCGTACGAGCCGAAAGATTCATTACAAAAGCAAATAAGTGGCAGGGAAGCCACATTAAATTCAAGGAGGAATATACTATGGTAGTACAGCACAATATTACAG
>VSOD01000483.1 GCA_009774655.1 Lachnospiraceae bacterium | reverse complement strand
GATGCCTGTTCATAATTTGAGGACAGGCATCCTAAAAATTAACGCCATTTTTTAAAGTCTGATACCAAAGACAGGTTTTATCATGAAAAACGCAAGAATGATTCTATTTTCTTTCTGCCATTACGCAAAACTACTCTGGCAGCAGCATGACAAAACCTGCCGCCGCACAACACCCATGCAGCAGCAGGTTTCCTTCCCGTAGTCCGTTTCCTTTCCTGATCCAAATATCCAGACAGTCCCGGTCCTATAACCTGACACGATCCTCTCTTCCTTTTTACATCTTATTAAACGGCTCCTTATAGCACGCCACGCTTCCCAGGTCCTCCTCGATCCGCAAAAGCTGGTTGTACTTCGCCGCCCGGTCACTTCTGCAGGGCGCGCCCGTCTTGATCTGCCCTGCATTGACCGCCACTGCCAGATCTGCGATAAAGGTATCCTCCGTCTCGCCGGACCGGTGGGAGATCACCGCCCGGTAGCCGTTCTTCTGCGCCATCTCGATGGCGTCCATGGCCTCGCTGACCGTACCGATCTGATTCACCTTGACGAGGATCGCATTGGCCACATGCAGCTTGATGCCTGCATCCAGACGCTTCGTATTGGTCACAAAAAGATCGTCTCCCACCAGCTGTATCTTGTCGCCCAGCTTCTTCGTCATCATCTGCCAGCCGTCCCAGTCATCCTCCGCCAGTCCGTCTTCGATGGAGATGATCGGATAGCGTTCCACCAGCTCTTCATAGTAGGCAACCATCTCCTCCGTGCTTCTGGTGATCTCCTCCAGCTCCGCCTGATCGGCAAACTCAACGCCCGCCTCGTAGCATTCCGTCACACGGCTGCCCCGCACCTTATTTCTCTTCCGCTTGAGTTCCGTCTCTCCCGGAAAATGATACACGCCGTCCGCTTCACTGTAAAGCTCGGAAGCCGCCACATCCAGCGCAATCTTGATATCCTGGCCCGGCGTATAGCCTGCCGCTTTGATGGACTCCACGATCAGGTCAAGCACCACGAAAGCGTCAGGCAGTGACGGTGCGAAACCGCCCTCGTCCCCCACACCGGTAGACAGGCCTCTGTCGTTACAGATCTTCTTTAAGTTGTGATATATCTCCGCGCAGATCCTCAGGCCGTCCCCGAAGCTCTCCGCCTGCACCGGCATGATCATGAACTCCTGGAAATCCACCGTATTGTCCGCATGTTTGCCACCGTTTAGAATATTCATCATCGGCACAGGCAGCAGTCTCGTATAAGCGCCGCCCAGATAACGGTACAGCGGAATTCCCATCGCCCCGGCACACACCTTGGCACAGGCCATGGACACGCCCAACATGGCATTGGCACCCAGATTGCTCTTGTTGTCCGTGCCGTCCAGATCAATGAGGATCCGGTCGATCAGTCCCTGGTCAAAAGCATTGGCCCCCATCAGCGCCTCTCTGATCTTCGTATTGACATTATTTACCGCCTTCGTCGTGCCAAGCCCGAAATATCTCGTCTCGCCGTCCCGCAGCTCCACCGCCTCAAAACGCCCGGTGCTGGCGCCGCTGGGTACTGCCGCCCGTCCCACATACTGGCTGCCGCCAACTTCCTTTTCCACTGTCACTTCCGCTTCCACCGTAGGATTTCCTCTGGAATCCAGAATTTCCCTTGCATGTACATCCACGATTCTCAATTTCATAGCCATAAAAAAACCTCCTGTGCGCACTGGTCTATAACCGTTTTCCATTATTATGCACACAGAAGGTATTCTTTATACGAAACATCTCAGCTTCCGGCTTCTCTGCCACTTTACTCATTCCTGATCGCCGCCAGCGGACTGAGCTTCATGGCTCTGCGCGCCGGAAAGAAACCGGCCACCATACCCACCAGCACCGCGAAGACCAGCGACAGTATCACAAGCCAGAACGGAATGTAGGAGATGTTCGCCGAACCGGAGCCTGCCACTCCCAGCATACCGATACCTGACATATCCTGATTACCGCTTCCTGAAATCTTATTGATCACAAAGGAGATGATAAAACTCAGGACCAGTCCGATCACACCGCCGAGAAAACCGATAAAACCTGCCTCCATCAAAAACAGGGTGCCGATATTGCGCAGATCGCATCCTAACACCTTCATCACGCCGATTTCCTTCGTTCTCTCATAGATGGACATCATCATCGTATTCGTGATACCGATAGCCGCCACAAACAGGGATACCGCGCCGATACCGCCCAGCACGGCCTGCACATAGCCCATCGAGTTCTGGGCGGACGCCACCCATTCGGCGTTGCTCCATGCTTCATACCCCAGATCCTCCGTCAGATGATTTTGTATCTCCATCACATGCTCCATGCTGTCCACATTCACCAGAAGCTGGTTGTAGAAGATCTCTTTATAGGGCTTACCGGTCTTCGTCTGCGGCTGTCCGGGAATGACCCTATTCTTAAAGATCTTCTTGAGCTGCGGGACCAGCTGTTCTATATCGCAAAATGTATACCAGCCGTAAGAAGACCAGGAGTCCTCCTCGTTAGGCGCCTCCACGCCGCAGGTCTCGATCAGATATTTCTTCGGCGGCTTGCGGGGAGGCTGCCCTTCCTCCGACGGATACATGGAATCATAATACGCATCCCTGTCAAAGATGATAAAAATGGGATCCCGCATCAGATCGATATCCGGCGGCTCACCGAAGGAGTTACTTGACTTCGGGTTATAGAAGTTCTGCACTACCTGATTCCCATGGAAAAAGGTCAGCTTGTCGTCATTTCCCGGCAGTCTTCCTTCCCCGATTTTAATATTCATACTCTCAAAAGCCGCCTTCGGCACCCCTCTGATCTGCAGATATCCTTCATAGCTCCCATACTTGGCCAGCGCAGACACCTCCAGGATCGGCTGGACGGATTCCACATGCTCCAGCGCTTCCAGGCTTTGTATCAAAGTATCATCCAGCCTTTTGTCTTCCGCATTCTCACTGTCCCACGGTTCGTTCACCTGAATCTGCGTCAGGCTTCCGTAAGACTCATATTCCGCCATCATGGAACGGCTCAGCCCCAATCCCAGAGAGACCATCACAACAATGGACGCCACGCCGATCACAACACCGAGGACCGTAAGTACAGTCCTTACCTTTCTTTTCCACAGATTACTGCTGCTCATCCGCAGCAAATCAAGCAGTTTCATATGCTTCTCCACTCCAGCCCTGCAGGACTTTACTCATTGTCATAAGGGCTGCTGTCCTTCTCATTTCCCAGCTCGGCTTCCAGATCGCTCAGCTCATCCGCCAGCAGTGCCGCGGCCTTTTTCTTCTTGCGTATCTGCAGGAAGATGATCAGCCCGACCACCCCGAAAGCGACCAGAACAGATACCACAATACCTT
>VSOD01000482.1 GCA_009774655.1 Lachnospiraceae bacterium | reverse complement strand
ATATATGGAGTATCGACACATACACCGATTTCATAAAACATCTGTATCCGGTATAACCCGAAAGACAAACAACAAAAGAACATCTGCACAGCGGCTCAGCCAAGCATCATGCTCACGATCCACCTCTGCGCTTTCTCATTACAGTAGACATCCTCATACTCCGTTCCCTTCTTACTCATCCGCATCCCCATAAACAGGCCCGCATCCAGCCCCTTGCCGGAAATCTCTTTTTTCCACACACCGTCCCGGAAAACTTCTGTCACACATCCTTCGGCCTGTAATCTGCGGAAGATCTCCGCCCCGGAAGTTTTCTTGACAAGCTCTGTGTCCCGCAGCGCATTAAGCCTCTCTGCGATCTCCGTGCAAAGATACTGTCCGGTATAGGGAAACTGTGCAGCCTGCTCCGCCGTCAGTGTAAATTCGGCTTTTTTGCCTCCGGAAGAACGCCTCCCGCCGGCTTTTGAGGCACTCCGGGACATGGCATCCGCTTCCGCAGGCTCCCCAAAGTAAAACTTCTCCCGAATCCCGCCCGTATACTCTGCTATTGCAGCCAGAAAACGTTCTCCGTACCGCTCGTACTTATTCTCACCCACACCGCTGACCTGCAGCATTTCTTCTCTCGAGAAGGGGGCCTTTACACACATGTCCACCAGGGTTTTATCAGAAAAAATGATATATGGCGGCAGATTTTCTTCACTGGCGATCCTGGTCCTGAGTTCCCGAAGCCGTTCAAAGAGTTCCAGCCCTCTGGAATTCAGAATATCGGACCTGCGCAGTCTGGTGGAGGCATTTCTCCTGCCTGTACCGGACGCCGCTTCCTTCTCTGCGGTCTGCTTTGCCTTCTTCAAGATCACCTGCCTTACACCGCCTGTCACCGCCTCTGTCAGGTCGGTCAATCGCAGCAGTGCATATCTGTCCTGCGTCACCGTCAGGATGTTCTCCTCCAAAAGCCGGTTGATGATCTGCTTGATCTCACTCTCCGGCAGCTCACGCAGGCTTCCATGGCATGAAAGGGCCGTAACCCCATATTCCCGCAGCTTGGCCCGTTCCTCTCCGGCAAGCATACCGGCGATCACATTGATCCCGTACCGCTGTTTTGCTTCCCGGATCCCCGCAATGATCTTCTTCGCAGCTTCCGTCACATCCGTCTCTTCATATTCCCGCAGACAGTTCAGACAGTTTCCGCAGCATCCGCCTCCGCTTTCTCCAAAGTAACGCAGAATATATTCCCGCAGACATTCCGTAGTCGTACAGTAATGTGTCATAACCTGCAGCCGCGCTTCATCCCGTTCTCTCACTGCCGCGTTATCTTCCTGCGTATACTCACTGTTCTGCTCCTTATTCTCCATCAAAAACCGGTTGATCATCACATCCTGCGGCGAATAGAGCAGGATACACTCTGCCCGCTCACCGTCCCGTCCGGCCCTTCCGGCCTCCTGATAATAATTCTCCAGGCTCTGCGGCATATTATAGTGGATCACATAACGCACATTCGACTTATCGATCCCCATGCCAAAAGCGTTGGTCGCCACCATAACCGGACGTTGATCATAGATAAAATCATCCTGGCTGCATTTGCGCTCCACACCTGAAAGCCCGGCATGGTACTTCGTCACCGCCACACCTTCGCCGCACAGTTTCTCATAGAGGGCATCTACATTTTTCCTGGTCGCACAGTAGATGATACCGCTCTCCGCCTCATGTTCCCTCACATAATCCACGACATAGCTGTCCTTATGCCTGACCGTCTCCACTGCAAAGTAGAGATTCCTGCGGTCAAATCCTGTCACCAGTACCTTCGGTGCCTGAAGGCCGAGCACACATGCAATGTCCTCCTTGACGTTTTCCGTCGCCGTTGCCGTAAAGGCACTGATGACCGGGCGCTTCCCAAGTCTCTGTATAAACTGTACGATCTTTAAATAACTAGGCCGGAAATCCTGCCCCCACTGGGAAATGCAGTGAGCTTCGTCCACTGTGAGCATCGAAATTTCTGCCTGCTGCGCAAACTGCATAAACTCGTAAGTCTCCAGCCGTTCGGGCGCAACATAGATGATCTTATACCTTCCGGCGCCCGCCAGACACAATGCTTTGGAAATCTGAGATTCGCTGAGAGAACTGTTGATATAGGCGGCATGAATGCCGGCCTGATTCAATGCCTGTACCTGATCCTTCATCAGAGAGATCAGCGGCGAGATCACCAGTGTAATACCCGGCATAAGAAGGGCCGGCACCTGATAACAGATAGATTTACCCGCACCCGTCGGCATGATCCCCAGCACATCCTGTCCCTGCAGAATGCTGTCAATCAATACCTCCTGCCCTTCCCGGAATTGCTCATAGCCAAAATATTTTTTCAGTATTTTATACTTGTCCATTAAATCGGCGCCTTTCTGCATATCATATTTCAGGCCATCTTCCTTTCCAGCCTTTCAACTCTGTCTGTTAAATCATCACAAATTTTAACCAGTTCCGTTGTCGTACTGTTATCAAGCCTTGTGATCCGATAGAACTGCCCCAACTCATCAAGCTTCCGCTCTACCTTATCAATCCGCTTCTCCAGATAAGTCTGTGTACGTCCGATCTCGCCCACTATAAATTCCTGATTTTGTTTCAGATCCTTCACTTCCTCCACTGTCGTGCCCTGTGTCTTCTTTAGCGACCGGATATCATTCTGCATCGTACTCTGCTTCATTGACATCGTATTCTGTGTTTTCTTCAACATGCGGATGTCTCTCTGTATTGTACGCTGCGTCTTCAACACCGCACTCTGTGTTTCTTTCAGACTGCGAATGTCTTCCTGCATGGTAGACTGCGTTTCTTTCAGACTGCGAATGTCTTCCTGCATGGTAGACTGCGTTTCTTTCAGACTACGAATATCTTCCTGCATGGTGCTCTGTGTTTCCTGCATCGCATCCTGCTTTTCTTTCAACATGCGGATGTCTTCTTGCATAACACCCTGTATCTCTTTTAACATGCGGATGTCTTTCTGCATCGCATCCTGCGTCTCTTTCAGACTGCCCAACATCGACTCCATTTTTCTTTCCGATTTTTCCATACGATCGTCAACAACGGACTGCACCATATTCTTTAACATATCCAGATCCTTCTGTTCCAGCATTCTGTCACCTCCTGATTCATCAATATACCCCCTGGCTGCCAGCAAGATCCTACACTCAATATTCATCCCCAAATATCTGCCACACCAACCCCATATCCGGGTTTTATGTCTGTAGACTCATTATACCAATTCATTTATTTTTTTCAACCGTTTTTCCATATTTTTATACAAAAAAATATACGAAATATTAACGATATTTCGTATATTTTGTAATTTCATATTACTTCCGCTATGC
>VSOD01000481.1 GCA_009774655.1 Lachnospiraceae bacterium | reverse complement strand
CAAAATCCCCGCTTGCGGCACTAAAGATATTGAGAGCGAAATACCGCCGCAAAGTTGCCAGAAACCCCGCCCTCTCCCTGATTGACGAGAATGACCTTGCAGAATTTCTTGGGGAAGATGAAACGGAACTAGAGGAGGAAAAGCCTGCGGTGGCGGTGGAAGAGCCCCGGCTGGAGCCTGTACAGGAAGAACCCCGGACGGAGCCGGAAAAAGGCGGCATGGGAATGGGGGCGGTGCTTACCATGATTCTTCTGGGCGCTGGCAGCATCGGCGCCTATTATTATTTCAAAATATGGAAGCCGAAGCGTGAGGAAGAGGAGGCGGAGAGCGAAGACCTTGAATTTTATGACGGGGGCGCTTATGTCAATGAGGATCGGGAAAACGGAAATGAAGAAGAAACGGAGGACTGAAAGGGGATATATATCCGGACAGACGGTAGGGGCAGGCATTGCCCTCCGGCAGAAAATACGCTATAATTTTCCATAGCAGAAAAAAGGGAAGCACTGCCGCATGCCATTCCGGGGTGCGGCAGTATGCAGCAGAGGGATAGCGGATATGGGAAAGATCAACCGAGAGGATATGCTGGAGCTGACAAGGCGCATGACATTAAAGCGGAACTGCTTTGACAGGATTGCCGGGGCATATCTGGACGAAGAGGGATTTGTGGACGGGACTTTCAACAAGCATTTCCAGAAACTGTCGCAGAAAGACCAGCAGGACAACCTCAATATTGCAAAGGCCATTCCCTTTTCCGATACAAACGTGCAGCTGAAAGAGTATGCTTTCACTGAGGCGGACCGAAGGCCGGGGAGCATCTGGCAGCTCCTTATGGCACTGAATGAGTGCGGCCTGAAAAATGACGCGATGCTGGATACCTTTTATGAGGAATTCGGGCAGAGGTACCGGACGGGTAAAAGTTATGCCATTTACTTTTTCCATGGCAGCTATGATGTCCCGCTGAAAGCAAACGATAAGGAAAGCCTGTGGGAGTCGGAGGAGGTCTACCGGTTCCTGGTCTGTGCGGTCTGCCCGGTGGGCGGCGATTACGAGCCGGGAGAGCCGGAGTGCGGGTTCCTGTTCCCGGCATTCAAGGATAGGAGCAGCGATACGGAGAGGGTCAATGTTTTTGCGGCGGATGGGAATTTCGGGAAAGCCGGGGGAGTGGGGGAAATCCTGTTTTCCGGGGAATAGATGTTTCTCTGATAAACAGGCAGCTGCAGAAGAAAGACTGCGGGGATGGAGAGAGAGGAAAACCGGGATTTACGGAGGAAACGGATATGTGGATATGCCCAAAGTGCGGGAGAGAATTTAAAAGAACCAATCAAGGCCATTACTGCGGGAAAGCACCCGGAACAGTATTGGAATATATAGATTCGCAGCCTATAGAAACACGCCCCCGCTTAACGGAAATGATGGTTTTATTACAAAACAGCGTTCCGTGTGTAAAGGAACGTATATCCTGGAGCATGCCGTATTATGAGAAAGAAGGAAAATCTATCACATTTTCTGCCTGTAAAAAGCACATCAGTTTTTATGCAGGGGCTGAAGCCATTGGAAAATTTGCATCGGAGTTAAACGGATATGCCACTAATAAAAATGCAATATATTTTCCTTATGATAAAGCATTGCCTGCAGAATTGATTGAAAATATCGCAAGATGGTGTTTAAGCTGATCTGACAGCTTTCTGTTCACAGGGAGCGTGATAATGCTCATAACTGTATGGGGGAACCAATGGAGGAACTGTTTGTATATGCATTGCTATATAGTGAAGGCTTTGATGTGTGGCCTTTGTATGCAGATAAACTTGACCGGCTCTTTATGGAAGATATGGAAAATGAGGCCTATCTTACTCTGGAAGGAATGGCACCCAAAGAGGCTGTTTTGCATACCCTCTCTATTATGGAGGGGAGCAGCTTCGACACAGAATATTTCGGGAAGATATTGATGCGGTCACTCCTGCGGATATATGAAGATACGGATATTGCGGTTTTTGCAGGGAAGATGTATTCCCTGTGGAATAAACTGCCACGGGATACAGGGCGGGAGGAACCGTTTTTAACGTTATGTTATGCAGATGACTGTCTGTCTTACCATGATGAGGCGCAGTGCAGGAAGCTATATGAAAAAGCAATGCGTTATTATGACCAGACAATGGATTTACGGAGGGAAACACAATGGCGGTTACAGTGAACATCTATTACAGCGGCGAGAATGGAAATGCAAGGAAATTTGCGGAGGAAATGGTCTCAAGCGGCGTGGCTGATGATATCCGTGCGGAAGCCGGGAACATCAGGTATGAATATTTTTTCCCGATGGAGGATGCAGAGACAGTGCTTTTGATTGACAGCTGGGAAGACCAGCATTCCATAGATGCCCACCATGCATCCCCAATGATGGCAAAGATCATTGGGCTCAGGGAAAAATACGGCCTGCATATGAAAGTGGAGCGGTATGTGTCTGATGAAGACGGAGTCCCGGAAGCAGATAAAGCATTTATAAAAGAATAATCATGCAGGAGATTTTAAAAGAAAGATAAAGATATTTGTGTAACAGGGAACGGAAAGATATTTTATTAACCAGGGCAATCAGGATTGGTTGCTCTTTTTTTGCGCAAAAAAGGAGGAAACATATGTTTTTAGTCATCGGTGAGAAGCCCAGCGTCTCGCAGGCGCTGGCAAAGATATTGAAAGCGGGGAAGAAGGAGGACGGGTACCTTTCCGGGGAAGACTGCCTTGTAAGCTGGTGTTTCGGGCACCTTGCGGAATACGCTCCCCCGGAAAGCTATGACGGGCGGTATGCAAAGTGGACATTTTCGGATTTACCCATTATCCCGGAGGAATGGAAGCTTACTGTGGCAAAGGATAAGAAGGCACAGCTTGCAGTCCTAAAGAAGCTGCTTAACAGGAAGGATTTGGAATACGTGGTCAATGCCTGTGATGTTGGATAGTGCGGAGGGGTGACAAACAAATACAAATAAAAAAGGGACTTCCTCAATCCTTAAAAGGCTATGACAGTAACGGTTATAGTCTTTTTTCATGCGGTAATTACTGTATGAAATGAACTCCTATTCCCACAAGCGGAGAAATACCTGTCAATGATATTCCGCAATTCAATCTCCCGACAATCAACGAAAGAAAACCATATATCAGCACCGAAACCAATCAATCATATCAATCCATATCACAGGAGGACAAAGACCATGAACAAAAAGCAGGAACAGCAGATTTTAGATTATTACAGCACCACAGACAAATATATCCGTAGCAAGACACACTCCAATGCTCATGTACGGTAAAGAAGCAAGCAACCGAAAACAAGCGATAGACCGCCAGCACCACACTATTCCGAACCAAA
>VSOD01000480.1 GCA_009774655.1 Lachnospiraceae bacterium | reverse complement strand
TATAGTTAACGACATTAGAAATTTCGTTTTCGGCCTTGCAGGAGCTACCGTTTATGGCTTCTGCAAGAGCCGGGAACAGAAATTTGTTATGTCGTTTACTATAAGATAAAAGTGCAATAAATACTAACAATAGAGTCAAAACTTCCATTCGTATTCATACGTCATCTTAAATCAAAGGCCCTTTTCGCAGTCTGGTTTAACGCGCCAATATCCATTGGCATCACGCTCCAAAAGATGTTCGCCGATCATATCTCTGCGGATTGTGCAGAAATCGTCATGAAAATCTGCAATTATGATATTTACCTCCCGCTCGGAGTAGATCCGGTCAAACTCAAATGACTGGGCTATGACTTCCAGAACGATACGTTCCTTCTTTTTTTGTGCAGGGATGGCCTTTAGTTTACCGTATTCAAAAAATGCATGAATCACTTTTTGGCGGTACTCTGCATCCCGCCGGGCCTGCATTTCTGCTTCGTCAGACTTTTCCAGCAGAATTTCCAATATATTCGTATCAAAAATTTCCTTTTTGAGAGAGTACATCATGTAATACTGATTCTTATAGGAAACAACTGCACCGGCGTCTGCCAGCTTTTTCAGATGAAAAGACACCGTAGGTGCCGTGAGGCTCAGCCTTTCAGCCAGCCGTTCTACATACATATCCTCCATTGCAAGTGACTTTAAGATCTGTAACCGGGACTTGTCGGACAAGCACTTAAACAGGCGGATCGCTTCTGTCTCTGTCATGATTCTTCCTCCCAAATAGCTGTAAACGTTTCCCTGATTCTGCCGGCGGTGTCAAGTTTGATCTGCTCAACCTGCATCTTGACCGTGTCGTCATGCTGTCTGGCCTGATCGTAAGCAGTTGTCCAATTTGAAGGAATCTGCTGGATTTTCAGGAAGAAAAAGCGACTCACCGCTTCGGGGTCACCTTTGCCGGTCTTAACCGCAACAGAAAGTATTGTGCGGAAAATATCGTAGACGTTTGCTTTTATCTTTTCATGGGCAGCCTCGTCCGCACGATCATCGGCCAGCAGGTTTTTGCTGTGCTGTTCGCATAAGGAAATTTCTTTGTCAAAATAACTGTTCAGTTTCGATATTTTTTGCTCAATCATAATATCACCTCCATGTTTCCGTATCCGACAAAATCAATGTGGTCGGATGTCTTGCCTGCTTTTACGATTTTAAAGATTGTCTTTTTGTCCATGAGTGTACCTCCCGCTTGATACTATAATGATTTTATATCTTTCTTTGTAAAATGTCTATATCTATTTAGATATTTGTAAAAATAAATCATCTTTTGCTTAAAAATAAACGCGGGTAGGATGTCGTTGTTTTTGGAAAGGCTGACGAGAATTAATTTATAAATTTTTATAAATTAATTCTAAAATAGTTTGCGGAACACTTGAATTTCCGGTTGAAGAGTTGTACGCTGAAAACCGAATATGCTATGAACTGTTAAAAAGGAGAGAACGATGAGAAGACAATACATAGGATCATGTAAAAAGAGATTGTCCGTTCTGTTGTCAGCGGCATGTCTGTGTACTTTGATGGTAGGATGCAAAGAGGCGGAAGAGGAAGTTGTCATGAGTGAGGTCATTCCGGTTCAGGTGCAGAAGCCGGAGGCCGGGAAATTGACACTTAAGAATGAATTTATGGGAACAGTCAGTCCGGAAGAATCTGTCTACGTGATTCCTATGGTTACAGCGGAGGTTTTGAGTACGAATGTTTCTCTCGGGGAGGAAGTAAATGAGGGTGACGTGTTATGTAAACTTGATTCCGAGGCGGCACAGCTCCAGCTTGCCAGTGCCAAAGCGCAGTATGACAGTGCGGCGGCGGGAGTGAATTCCGCGGAAGTCGGGTATGAGGTGGCACAGGCACAGTATGAGAGTACGGTAGCCCAGCTGGATGCGCAGATGGGAGGGCAGAAGAACCTGCAGATGTATCAGCTGCAGATTCAGGTGGACTCCGTGCACAGCGGGATTGATGATATTTATGAGCAGATGTCCGATCTGGAGGAAGATAAGGCGAAAGCGCTGGAACAGAAGGGAGAGCTGGAACAGGCCATCGGAGATGCCGGGAACTATGTGAATCAGGCAAATGCTTATGTGGAGGAGGCGAAACAGAAGTATGAGATGGCGGTTGCAGCCGTGACGGCACTGGAACCGGCTACGTACGAGGAACAACAGAAAGTTGTCAAAGCATATGAAGCGGAGTATGGAGCTGGATCTTACGAATATGGACTAAAGAAGGCCAAAGAAAATCTCGCCGCAGCCCAAAGCGCCTACGATCAGGCCAACGCCGTGGCCAGTCAGGCATCGGCCGCCTACAACCAGGCGACGTCAGCCTATGATCAGCTGGAATCCGGAATCGAGTCCATTGACGACGGCAGGGAGCAGCTTGACGGCGCACTGGCCGATACGTATAAGAGTCTGGAACAGGCCGAGGCGATCAAGAATATCACAGAAGAGCAGGTTTACAGCGACACACAGAAAATAGTGGATGCGAATAAGAAGGCGGCAGCCATGGGGCTGGAATCTGCGGCGGCCGGGATCAATTCTGCCCAGGTGGGGGTTGAGGGTGCACAGGTGGCCATTGAGAGTGCGGAATATCAGCTGGATATGTATACGTTGAAGGCGCCGATCAGCGGTGTTATAGAAGCGGTCAATGTGAAAGAACATGACTTTGCATCGCCCAACACGCCGGCCTACATCATTTCCAATAAAGAGGCCATGACGGTGACTTTCTATGTCAGCGAGGGCGTTCGGAACACTTTTCAGACAGGACAGAAGGTGACGGTGGACAGAAACGGCAAACTGTTTGACGGCGTGATCACGGAGATCGGCAGCATGGTGGACCAGAATACCGGCCTGTTTGTGGTCAAGGTGAGTGTCGGCAGGCCGGACGAAAGTATGCTCACGGGCTGCAGTGTCAAGATCAGTGCGGATACCTACAGCCAGGACAATGTTCTTTTGATCCCTTATGACGCGGTATATTACGATAACGGACAGCCCTATGTCTATGTGGCGGTGGACGGTGTCGTTGCGCGCAGGGATATTGAGACCGGTATTTTTGACGAGCAGACGATGACGGTCGTTTCCGGTCTGACGACGGAGGATCAGCTGATCACGAGCTGGTCGGCCAATCTGCGCGAAGGCGCGGAGGTGTCCATTCAGAAAGAAAAGTCCGCCGCGGCAGAAGATGCCGTGGATGAAGAATAGGGGGCGGTCATATTATGAATCTGACAAAGCTTGCGATGAAACGCCCCGTCTCTACAGCGCTGGTCGTGCTGGCGCTGGTGGTATTCGGGCTTACGGCAATACCCGGGTTTCGGCTGGAATTGACGCCGGATATGGAACTGCCCAT
>VSOD01000048.1 GCA_009774655.1 Lachnospiraceae bacterium | reverse complement strand
ATTGTATCAAAATAACACAAAAAAAGGAACAGATATTTCCTGCTCCTTTTCATTTTTTATTTTATAAGTTTAACCTGTACAAAAAAATCAGTGCTTTATCAGTCAAACATACCACTGTCTGCCAAAGCAAGGATCTCATCCACCGCCTGCCTGTATTCGACATTGTCATCAACAAAATATTCCGTTATGTCGATATAATCCTGTCTGTAAAATTCCTTTTCACAAAATTCATGTATCAATGCAGGAATATTCACGTCTTTCCGGGCAGAAGGACAAATTTTCATATTTTCCCTGTGCTTCCTGACTTCCCCGATCAATCCGCGAAACTCTTCATCAAATGTTACGCACTCTTTCAGTTTATATAAATCGTATAAATGCCGGGAATACCTTTTCGATTTCCCCTGCATATAATAATCGCACAGAGCAAACACCTTATCAATATAGGTTCTGTTGATCGACTGCAGATTCATCTCAAACAGGCTTAACTGAAATTCATAAACCAGGTCTTCATTGTCCTTTTCCAGATATTGTCTGACATAGCTGTCTATCTTTACCTTTTCCGTCGGAAACGAATACGATGACAGCGCCGTCCCTACTCTGACACCCTCTGATAAACTGTTTTCTGCATACAGATCCAGCGGGTCATATCGAAATATATAGCAGTTATAGTCTTTATCACTTTCAATTCTGTCCTAGTTTGAAATCGGCAGACCAAGTTCTTCACCAATTTCCTTCATTACCCTGTATTTCAATTTCTTTCTTCGCGCTTCTCCTATATGTTCAGAAAAAGTAATATCAACGTCCTCTGAAAATCTGTTTAACACATGAAAGCCTTTTGAAAGTGATGTGCCGCCTTTAAAAACACATTTGTCAGCCTTCTCTGCCAAAAGTCTCAAAATCATCGTAACATAGTAATCTTTTTCTATCACCGCAACAGCCTGATTCTTCCAGACTGCTGTATTGGTAATAACCTCCCGGAACAGTTCTCTGTCTTCATGCAAATACATTTTCCAGCCTCATTTCATAAATGGATTTATACACTTTTAATGGAAAATAGATAATATATTGATCCACAGCCTCTCTTGTGATCTGAAATCTTCCAATATAATCTACGATCTGTTGTCTGGCCGCCTGTTCGTCATCACCGTATTCCTCAATATCTTTCAACAATTCCAGTAACTGCAGGACAATGTGATTGTCCCTGTTCACCTCAACCGGCGCTTTGCGCACTATATACACCCTGTCGCCAACAGATACTTCCCTTACAATGGCCGCCATATTATTGCTGGTGATCTCTTCCTTTACAGGCACCTGCATAGATATGCCCAGCTTGTTTGCCAGGGTATGTCCTGCATAATATCCCATGATACGGCCCATTCTGGATATATACTTATATCGGGCAACCGTATCCGGCGCAAGAACTGCCGTTCCCTTCAATCTGGACCTTTTTGGCATATAATACACACCCTGTTCATAACGGATCAACTCTCCGGCAGCGGTCAGCCTCCCGATCCTTTGTCTGATATTCGCATCCGACACGCCGTCAATTTTGATATCATGCAGAAAAATAGGTTCTCCAGGTTCATAATGCTCTTTGATATATTCAGATAACATAACAACCCTCTCGATATTGCCAGAATAAGATACAAATAATAATATTATATATTATTATTTGTATCTTATTCTTTATTTTCTTTTTCGTCAACAGGCTTTTTCTGCAGAAAATCTTCCGGACACAAAATCTTCTCATTTTGAACATAGTTTCTCCTTATTTTTGCCATAAAATGACACCATGCCCGATAGGCCGATACCTTCATCTTCATAAGTGCTTCCCCTCATACAGCAATTTACACAGTAACGGGTTCACCTATCGGGCATTTTTTATCAGAAAGCTGCAGGACAGGTTCGCCTGCACGAACACTGCACAGGGAGGTTGCTGCCCATGGCTTACCGCCACGAATGGAAACATATCATAAACTTATCCGACATGATCATCCTGCAGGGACGGCTTCCCGCCGTCATGACGCCCGATCCCCACGCCATAAACGGAAAATATGAGATCCGCAGTCTGTACTTCGACGATCCCGCAGACAGGGCACTCCGCGAAAAGCTGGACGGCGTAAGCAGACGCGAAAAATTCCGCATCCGCTACTATAACAGAGACACTTCCCTGATCCATCTGGAGAAGAAAAGCAAAACCGGCGGACTGGGGGAAAAACTGAGCGCCGTCTTAAAAAAAGATGAGGCGCAGGCGATCGTAGATGGCGACTATGCATGGATGCGTCACAGTACGGATCCTCTTGTTACCGAATTCTACTCCAAAATATCCTCTCAGCGGCTTCGGCCTAAAACGATCGTTGATTATACAAGAGAACCTTACCTGTTTCCGGCCGGTAATGTCAGAGTAACGATCGACTACAATATCCGTACCGCCCTGCATTGTACTGACTTTCTGAATCCTGAATGTATCACCATACCGGCAGGAGACGCCCCGATCATTCTGGAAGTCAAATGGGATGCTTATCTGCCCGATATCGTCCGGGATGTGGTACAGCTCAACGCGCGCAGCGTCTGCGCCTTTTCCAAATACGCCGCCTGCAGAATTTATGGATAAAGTATATCTGTATAAAAAGCCTGCAGCGCATAAAGAAAAAAACTGCGTTCATACAGTTTCATTTCATCAATCATAGAATGGAGAACAGATCATGACTTTTAACGACATTTTCAAATCAAGTTTCCTCAATAATATCACCAGTATCAGTCTTTTCGACATGTCGCTGGCGCTGCTGTTGGCTTTCGGCGTCGGCATGTTCATCTTTTTTGTCTATAAAAGGACCTTTTCCGGCGTTATGTACTCTTCCGGTTTCGGCGTGACGCTGATCGCCCTCACCATGATCACAACCCTTGTCATTCTTGCTGTGACTTCCAATGTGGTACTTTCCCTTGGTATGGTAGGCGCCCTGTCCATCGTCCGCTTCCGTACCGCCATCAAGGAGCCGTTGGATATCGCCTTTCTCTTCTGGTCGATTGCGGTCGGCATCGTGCTGGCGGCAGGGCTGATTCCACTGGCAGTCATCGGCAGCCTGCTGATCGGCATTGTCCTGCTCATCTTTGTCAACCGGAAAACACATGCAAATCCTTATATTGCCGTGATAAGCTGTACAGACCACGCAAGTGAGGTGCATGTCCATGAATATCTGGAAAAGCAGGTGCGCCGCCTCGTAGTCAAGAGTAAAACCGCGCAAAAAGACGCTGTCGAGCTGAATCTCGAAATCCGGCTGAAAGACGACAACACTGACTTCGTCAACACGCTTGCCGCGATGGAGGGTGTGAACAGCGCCGTTCTGGTCAGCTATAACGGCAATTATATGGGATAATTCCGCAACACGGCAACACGATGATAAGGAGACACTAAATGGCGACCAGCAAACATATTGACAAGATCTGCTGCATCATAATGACTGCCACGCTGCTGCTTACTTTCCTCTTTATAAGTGCAGGCCGCTTCGGCGTACAGGCGGTAAGTGCCGCGGCAGGCTATGCCTCCCGGCTCTTTAATACCGCCGAAGTACATACGATTGATATCATCATGGACGATTGGGACTCTTTTATCGAAACCTGTACCGACGAACAGTATACCGATTGTGCCGTTGTCATCGACGGAGAGTCTTTCCGCAACGTGGCGATCCGCGCCAAAGGCAACACTTCTCTTTCTTCCGTTGCGGCTTACGGCAATGACCGCTACAGCTTCAAGATAGAATTTGACCACTATGACAATGCCATGAATTATTATGGACTCGACAAACTATGCCTGAATAATATCATCCAGGATAACACTTATATGAAAGATTACCTCACCTATCGACTGATGCATGAATTCGGTGTAGACTCACCGCTGTGCAGCTATGTTTACATCACGGTTAACGGTCAGGACTGGGGATTATATCTGGCTGTGGAAGGCGTGGAAGAATCCTTCCTCACACGAAACTACGGAAATGAATACGGGGAACTGTACAAGCCGGACAGCATGAAGATGGGCGGCGGACGCGGAAACGGACAGGGATTTGATTTCGGAAATTTTTACAGGCCGGAAATCTCCCCGGATATGCAGAATCCTCCTGCCATGCCGAATCTCCCCGACATGCCCGAAGGCGGCTCCTTCTTAAAAGGCATGGGCAGCAGTGATGTATCGCTTATTTATACCGATGACGAATTCGACAGTTATGCCAATATTTTCGACAATGCCAAGACCAGCCCCTCCGATGCTGACAAAACGCGGCTGATCGAGGCGCTGAAAAGTCTGAACGGGGATGAGAATAAATCGCTTGAAACTACGGTAGCTATAGACGAAGTCATCCGCTATTTCGTGGTACATAACTTTGTGCTCAATTTCGACAGTTACACGGGCGCTATGATCCATAATTATTATTTGTATGAAAAGGACGGGCAGCTTTCCATGATCCCGTGGGATTACAATCTGGCCTTTGGCGGATTTGAATCCGAAAGCGATGCCACACAGCTTGTCAATTATCCGATCGACACCCCTGTCTCCGGCGGCTCTATTGATTCCCGGCCGATGCTTGCATGGATTTTCAACGCCGCAGAGCATACAGATTTATATCATCAATACTTTGAGGAATTTTTAAATGAATATTTTGAGAATGACGGGCTTTCTTCCCTGATCGACGAGACTGTCCGGTTGATCACGCCTTACGTAGAAGCCGATCCGACAAAATTCTGCAGCACGGAAGAATTCGAAAAGGGCGTCGCCACTCTTAGAAGCTTCTGCCTGCGAAGAGCAGAGAGCATCTCCGGACAGCTTAAAGGAACGATCCCTTCTACTTCCGAAGGCCAGACACGGGACAGCTCCGCGCTCATCGACGCCTCGGATCTTGTGATATCAGATATGGGCATCATGGGTGAGATCATGAAACCCGGCAATCATAAATCTATTACTCCGTCGGCTTCTGATAGAAACGCCCGGACAGTTCCTCCGTCCGCAGTGCATTGACAAACGCGGCCGGATCCGCTTCCTTCACGGCGCGGATCACCCGTTTGCTCTCCTCCTTGGAGACGACGGAATATACCACCTGCCGCTTCCGATGCTCATAGGAGCCTTCTCCGCTTAAGACCGTAGCCCCGTGCATACTCGCCAGATTGATGGCCTGGCAGACCTCATTGGGTTTATTGGTCACAATAAAGAGCGTCTGCTTCTGATACCGCTTATAAAGCATATGCAAAATCTGCGTTGACGCATATTGATAGATGATGGAATAAAGTGCCTTGTCCATACCGAACAATACGCCGGCCACACCGATGATCACTATATTAAAAGCCAGAATAAAATTCCAGGAATCCACGCCCTTTTTCTCGGAGAGATAGATCGAAACAAAATCCGTACCGCCCGTAGTGGCATTCATAAGCAGGCAAATACTGATAACAAAACCGTTAATAATGCCGCCAAAAATACTGATCAACAGAATATCATACGTAATAGCGCTCTGCGGTATGATATCCGTCAGCACACTCGTCAGCACGATCATCAGGCAGGAATACAGCGTAAACTTCTTGCCGATAAAGCGAAATCCAATGTAAATCGGCACCAGATTCAGCAGCAGGTTTACCAGAGAATAGGGAATCTCCATATTCAGAAATCTCTCGAAGATACTCTGGATCAAAACCGTCAGTCCCGTGGCGCCGCCCGGATACAGGCCGCCTGCCTTGACAAACGTTTTGATATTGACCGCCATAAGAACCGAAGCCAGACAGATGACAATGATCCGTTTTCCATCCTTTTTTAAATCAAAGGTCATAGCGCTTTTTCCTCCGTAGTTACCTTGATAGCCTTTCTTATTATAGGCTTGCCGTTTTGATCCTGCAATATGAAAAATAACGAAAAACACGCCCATTATTCTGCGGTTATCTTCTAAATTTTCAGCCGGTAAACCCCTTTCCCGATCTTCTCTATCACCTGTCGATCTGACAGCGATCTTAACAGCCTCTGCAGCTGCCGCCTGCTGCAATGCAGATGGGTCGCGGCATGTTCCACACCGTGCATCTGCCCGCCCGGACATTCCTGCCGCAGATAATGGAGCAACTTCTCTTCCAATGTGGAATATTCCGCGTCCTGCCGGGAGACCAGGGCCAGTTTATGGGATACGGAGCGGAGCAGATAGCGCAGGAATGTATTATCGTTCCATAAAGCGGCTCTACAGCCATACAGCGGCAGCTCTATGCAGTGTACCTTCCGCACGGCTTCCACGAGAAACGGCAGGCACCCCTCCCCGCAGAACTCCATGTCACCCAGCAGCGTAAAACCGTCCAGATAGCAGAGCGGATACCGGCTTCCGTCACTGCGGACCGCGTAGATCTGAACCTCGCCGGAAACAACAAACTGCAGGCAGCTGCCGGAATCGCGGATATTATTTAAAATCTCTCCCCTGTCGTACTCACACAGGCGAAAAGGAAGCTGCTTTGTTTCAAAAAGATTCTCGATCTGATTCTTTGTCATATAGTCATTGAGCATCCCCGCATCAGCGATCTCTTTCATGGATCCATCCCCCTGCCCTTCCGCGTAACTCTCAAATATTTCGAACCACGCACCCACAGTATCTGTAAAATATTTCCGATATTTTTGTTTATTGTGCCATATGTCACAACAAAACACAAGCAATGCCGTTAAAATAGAAAACGGTACGTAGCAGGGAAGCCGAAAGCCGAACTGTTACACCGGTACAATTTTATGAAAAAGGAGACCCACATTCCATGGCAAACGAACTCTTTGAAAAAGTCCCCGTACACAAAGCATACTTCAAACTGGCGCTGCCGGTAGTGTTCAGCATGGTCATTTCCCTTGTCTACAATATGGTGGACACCTGGTTCATCGCCAGAACGGGGAACACCGACCTGATCGCCGGCGTATCTCTCGGCGCGCCGGTCTTTACGCTGATGATCGCCCTAGGTGACATCTTCGGGCTGGGCGGCAGCTCGGTCATCTCCAGACTGTTTGGGCGGAAACTGGATGAGGACGGAAAGCGGCTCAGCATATTCTGTTTTTATGCGGCGTTTGCGTGCGGCATCGTTATCGCTGCATTGATGCTTTTATTCCGGCATCCTGTTCTTCACCTGCTGGGTGCCGACCAGAATACGTATGCCTATGTTTCTCAATATTATACCTTTATCGTGTTGGGTGCCCCTTTTATCATCCTGTCCTTTACGCCCTCCAACCTGCTGCGGACGGAAGGCTTTGCCACAGCCTCCATGACGGGAACCATACTGGGATCCGTCGTCAATATCATACTGGATCCGATCTTCATATCGGTGCTCGGTCTGGGAGCGGCAGGCGCCGCGATCGCCACGGTGCTTGGAAATATCTGTGCCGATCTTTTCTTTGTCTGGTTCCTTATGACGAAGAGCCGGAAGCTGTCCATCAATCCGGCCGGCTTTCATATCTCCGGCGCGGAGATCGGCCAGATTCTGGCTATCGGCTTTCCGGCTTCGATCACAAATTTCATGCAGAGCCTGGGCATCGCCCTGACCAACCGCTTCCTGCTTCCCTACGGAAATGAGCGGGTGGCGGCTATGGGTATCGTGATGAAGGTCAATATGATCGCCGTACTGATCCTGGTCGGCTTTGCTTTCGGCGGTCAACCTTTGATTGGTTATAACTATGGCGCCGGAAATCACAAACGATTGCAGAAGATCCTGCAGTTTTCCTATCGCTTTGAGACCGGCACAGGCTTGCTTCTGGCTCTCATTCTTGCTCTCACGGCGCGTCCTATGATTGGGTTATTCATAAAAGATCCTGTCATTGTGGAAACCGGCATCCCCATGCTGCGTATGCAGCTGGTCGGTATGCCTTTTATAGCAGTCGTCCTCGTCACCACCTGTATTTTTCAGTCGTCCGGAAAAGCATGGAACGCCTTCCTGTTATCCGTCAGCAGACAGGGCGTGCTCTTTGCCGTCGTAATCCTGCTCGCCGCAAGACTGGCCGGCTACTATGGCGTCCTGATGGCTCAGGCCGTCTCGGACCTGCTCACGGCATTGCTGGCGGTCTGGCTTTTCTGGCACGGACTGTACCGGGTCATCTGGGAAAAGTGATACAGACAGAGAAGAGAGGCGTCTTTATTCGGCGCCCTCTTTCTCTGCCTGCATTCTTTTACGATATTGAGCCGGCGTGATCCCATACTCCTTGCGGAACATATCATAGAAATAGCTTCTGCTCTGATAACCGACCCGCGCGATAATCTCCTCGATGCTTCGCTCCGAATCCTGCAGCAGCTCCTCCGCCTTTTGCAGCCGTATCGTCTTTAATCTCTCACTGTAAGTCTGCCCGCTGTATTCCCGGATCAGCCGGTTGTAATAATCTTCATTATAGTGGAACTCCTGCACAAGATTATCAATGTTGGCATCGTGGTAATGCTTCTGCAGATACTGCTCCACTTCCTGATACAGAAGATCCCGCAACCTCCTCTTCTCTTCCATCTCCACCAGGAAGTCATAGCTGACAGACAATTCCTCCACCAAACGCTTTGTCAGGCCTTTCACCACATCTTCATAGCCTGTCTTCTTCTCAATGATCTCCTGAAGGATCTGATTCAAGATCCGCTGCGCCGCAATCCCTCCATTGCTTTTTCTTGTAAAATGCAGAAACTGCCGGATCATCTTCTGCCGCATCAGCGAGGTCCTCAAGAACTGCTGAATCTCCGAATTTTCCACAAATCCCAGAATCGCGGAATCAAAAGTCTCCAACGAGATTGAAAAATAAACCGTAAACAATTCCTCCAGATGATAAATGTCACAGTGATAGCAGTTCGGATTCGTAATCCAGAAATCTCCTGCCCTGAATCGGTATTCCTTACCGTTGAAAGACTGTCTCGCACATCCCCTGACTACAAAACCAATCTCTATGTTACTGTGCATATGCACGGGCCCTGTCTCCGTATCCTTCTGGAAATCCCTGTGAAAGACAACCTCTCCCGTTTCTCCTGACGCATAGATTAAAATATGTTTGCGGCTGTCCTGGAGCCAGATTCCCGCATTCGGTATCCGCTGATACGGATACTGCAGTACATTGACATCGTTCACATATACCGTATTATGTCTCTGTTCCTGACCAGCCAGACGCGCTTCATTCTCACGGACATATCTCTCCCATTGTTCAAAGCCTTTGATTCCCTCAGCGTTCTCCATAATGCACCCCATACTTTGTTTGATTCCTATGTATGTTTCCGTGCGTACTTCTTAATCTTGGCGTAGAAATCTTCCAGAATAAAGCGGTCGTTGATATCGTGATACACTCTGATTTTCCTGCCCCCTCCGGAAAAATGATATCTCAGATCCTGATCTACCGCCGGCGCTTCCTGTTCCCCTGCCAGGAAATGCATCTGGTCCATCATCAGCCCTACCACCGGAGAATCGCCAAGACACCAGCTTTCCCCGTTGGGCCAGTAAAGCTGCTCCGCCAGGGAATCGTTGAACTCCACCAACTGACGAAACAGATAATCTCCCACCTCTCCACAGCCGGCAACCTTCATTTCAAGTTCTGTCAGGCTGACCATCATTTTACTATAGACATTGACCGGAACCTGCCACAAATCAATATCGGATTGAAAAACAATATTTGCCGCCTTCACGTCATTGGAAAGGTTAAACTCCAGCCCGCCGTCGGGATACGCACCCCCTCCGATCCAGATCGCCGTCATCCTTCCGGCAATCTCCGGATGTGCCAGCCACGCACAGGCAAGATCCGTAATCGGTCCGGTAAAAGCGACAAACAAAGGCCTTTCATCCTCAGCCATGCATTCTTCTACGATAGCTTTTGCCCCCTCGGAATACTCAAAACATCCCTCATCTTTTACCGCCTCCGAAGCGCCTCTATACACAGGCACCTCCTGTGTTTTTTTCAACATGGAAACCAGTTTCCTGCATTCTTCATAACTTCTGTTCATAGAATCGGCATACTGCCTGCTGCCATAATGGGCCCCGATCAGCCCTTTTACATCAAATTTCGGCGTCAGCAGCGCATGTACGATCGCATATTGATCGTCCGCCTCGTTTTTTGCATCCGCATCCAGGATCACGCGTACCCTCTTCTGTTCCGGAACACTAAACATATATTTTGTCTCTCCTTCTGTCCATTCTGCTACCCTTTCCCTTTCCTTTCACTTCATTAACTAACCACAGCTTCTGCCTTTATCCCTTGACACTCCCCAGTGTTATTCCCGATACAAAATATCTCTGCAGGAACGGATAGACAAGCAGAATCGGTATCGTACCGATCACCATCTGCGCACTTTTCAATGCATTCTCATTAAAATTGGATAGCTGCATCTGCTCTAAAGGCGTCAGATTTGAAAAATTAAAGCTTATAATAATGCTTCTTAAATATGTCTGGAGCGGATATCGGTCGGCTTTCATATAGATCATGCCGTCAAACCAGCTGTTCCAGTGCTGCACCAGCGTAAACAATGCCACCGTAGCCAGAACCGGTTTGGAGACCGGCAGGAAGATGCTCCACAGGATTCTCCAATGTCCCGCCCCGTCAAGCGAAGCCGACTCCTCCAGCTCCACCGGAAGCTGCCGGAAAAAGCTGAGAACAAGCAGCATGTTAAAAACATTGACGGCGCACGGCAGGATCATTGCCCAGACGGTATTCAGTAGTCCCAGTTCCCTGACCACCAGATAAGTGGGAATCAGACCACCATGAAAAAGCATTGTAAAAAAAATAAACCACACATAGAAATCTCTCCCCGGAAACCGCTTCCCTTTAGACAACGGATAAGCCGCCGTGACCATCAGAAACATGCCAAGCGGCAGACCCACCGCCACGCGAAGAACCGTGATCCATGCCGCTTTCCAGAATGGAGCACGCTTAAGCACATACAGATAGGAATCCAGCTGGAACTCCACCGGCAGCAGACCCACCTTCCCTGCCGATATCGCCTCATTGGAACTGAAACTCTGACAGACAATGTACCAGAAGGGAACAAAACAAAGCATCCCTGTCAATACCAACAAAATGCCGATCACCGCCTGTCCCGTCTTCTGGGAAGCAGACTGCACAAACCGCAGTTCCTGTTCTTCCGCTTTCTTCATAGGTTCCTCCTAAAAGATCTTGTAATCAAACTTTTTATCCGCGATATAATAAGATCCCGCGATCAACAGCAATGATACCACCGATTTCAGCAAACCAACCGCGGCCGAAGGAGCCAGCTGTCCCTGCTCAATTCCCATCCGGTACACCATCGTATCGATGATATCGCCGCTCTCATACACCCCGGGCGAATACAGGTTATACACCTGATCAAAACCCGCATTCAGAATATTACCCATATTCAGCACACTCATCAATATGATGATCATGCTCATACCCGGAAGCGTCACATACAGGATCTGCTTCCATCGGCCGGCTCCATCTATGGCTGCCGCCTCATACAGAGAACTGTCGATGCCGGTGATCGCCGCCAGGTAGATGACACTGTTATAACCAAATGTTTTCCAGAGATCCGATATGATCAATGTTGTCCTGAAATAGCGGTTATCTCCCAGAAAATAGATCGGTTTACCGCCAAGCGCCGTGATCAGCTGGTTGAGGATGCCGGATGACGGGGACAACATATCCCCGATCATCCCCGCCAAAATGATCCATGAAATAAAATACGGAAAATAGATGATGGTCTGCACACTTTTCTTCAAGATACGATTCCTGCACTCGTTTAACAACAGTGCCACAGCAATGGCAAGCAGGGTACCGATCACGATTTTCGACACAGACAGGACCAGCGTATTGATCACCACCTGCTTTGTATTGGGCAGTGAAAAAATATATCTGAAATTTTCCAATCCGATCCATTTGTTCTTACCAAACAGCCCCTTTGCCGGATTAAATTTCTGAAAGGCAATGGTAATTCCGACCATCGGTACATAAGAAAATACGATCAGGAACAAAATCGTCGGCAGCATCATTACGTGAAGCTGCAGGTTCTTTTTACCGGACTTCTTTCCTTCTTTTCCATTCCATACTTCCATAGTGACTCTCCTCATGCTTCTGACGCCCATCCTCCTTATCTGGCCGCGATCATCTCATTGACCTCCTGCGTCACCTGTTCGCCGCCTGCCGCCATCCAGTCGGATACCATCTTGTCAAATCCCTCTTCGATCTCCAGCTCACCGTTGATCATCTTGATATATGCCGTGTCGATGATCTCCTGCATACCGCCGGCCCTGGCTGCCTGTGTCTGCGTCGGAACACCCTGATACGCATTCCAGTTGAAAATATCCGGATACGTATCGTCTACCAGATTAAAGCAGGAACCCTCCGGCCCAAACTCCAGCTGATAAGTCAAAGATCCCTCCTGGATATATTTCCAGTAACTTGCTCCCACACCTGTCAGCTCGTCCATCGCATCGTTCTTAAGCGCTTCTTTCATCTCCCGATGAGGTTTTAAGTCCGTATCCGCCGCAAGCATACTGACAGGCCCTCGCTGCCATACGTTGGAATCCACTTCACAGGCAAAGAAATTCTCGAAATCATTCTGCTCACCGAATAACTTCTCCACGTATGCATTGAAAACGGCAAAGGCAGCCTCGGGATTCTCACACGCTGCATTCACACAATACAGACCGTTCGTATCCACATTCGCATAAACGGGCGCGGGATTTCCGTCTGTTCCCGGTGCAAGGATCGGTATCCATTCCGCCTCGGGAATCTCATCCTTGATCGCATTGATATAGATCGCATACCAATGACATCCATAGAACATGCCGCATCGGTTGGAAGCCAGCAATTCCGGATAATCCACGAAATTAAACGTAGAAAACTCCTGATTCAGAATACCCTCCTCGTACAATGTATTCAGCCATTTCAGAGCATCCTTCACTTCCGGCTGTACCATGGAGAATCCGACCGTTCCGTCCTCCTGCGTACACCAGAAATTATTATTGGCCAGCTTTCCTCCAAACGCCCAGAAGATACCCATGGATCCCATTTTGGTATAGGAAGAATCTATACTTAGTCCGATCGTATCATCCTTGCCGTTTCCGTCCGGGTCCTGTGTGGCAAAAGCCCTCGCCACATCCGCGACTTCGTCCATTGTCTTCGGAACCGCAAGCCCTAACTTGTCCAGCCAGTCTTTCCGAAGCCACAGATAACTGTAACCGTTGGTAGAAGGCATTTTCCCCGGTACACAATACAGTTTCCCGTCAACTTTATAGTTGTCCAGGAAATTATCGCCTTCTCCCTCAACCAGTTCTTTCAAGGTCGGATTGGCCTCTGTCTGGTACAATGTCGTCAGGTCCGCCACCGCTTCCGCATCGATCAGCTGCTGATAGGTTATCATATCCGGCACCCAGAATACATCCGGCAGGTCTCCCGATGTCATGGCCAGTGTCAGCATCTGCTTATAATCCTCCGTATTCGGTGCAAGCAGCGAATACTCGGCATTGACTCCCACTTCCTCCCGATAATAGCGGATCCAGCGATTGTCATCATAGGGTTCGCCAATATTTGCCATTGCGGTAAATCCTTCATTGTTGATATCATATGGATCTCCGAAGGTCAGCGTAATCTCCTCATCGTAGGTTCTCCATTCTCCGGTTCCATACGCTCCTGCGGCACTGGCGGCTGTATCCGTTTCGGAGCTTTCCGACTCACTTCCTGTACCCTCCACACTCTCTGCCGTTTCCTCGTCCAAAGCTCCTTCCGCCTGTTGCTCTGGGGCGTCATTTTCCGCCGTCCCCTGCATACTGTTCTCCTTTCCACCGCCACAGCCTGCCAGCATACCGGTTGTCAGCACTGCTGTCAACAATAATGCCCAATATCTGTTTCTCTTCATTGTAACCCCTCCCAGTTTTTTATTTTGTGCTTAAATAGTAGCATTCATTCCGGAAACGCAACAATGAGATGACACGACTTTAGCGATCGGGAAATGTACTCTATTCCGATTGCCTTGCAGGTGTCTTTTTTGTGTAATCTGTGTTACCATAGTATTACATCAAATCAGTAACCAATTCAAATCATCGGAAAGACAAAAGGAGGAACCATAGAATGAAAGTACTAATGATCAACGGAAGCCCCCGCACTGGCGGCAACACTTCCATTGCCCTGAAAGAAATGGAACAGATTTTCGTACAAAACGGCATCGAATCGGAGATCGTACAGATCGGCAACAAGGATATCCGCGGCTGTATCGCCTGCGGCTCCTGCGCGGAGAGAGGCCGCTGCGTCTTTGACGACGAAGTGAACCGGCTCGCACCCAAATTCGAGGCAGCCGACGGCCTGGTGATCGCCAGCCCGGTCTACTATGCATCCGCCAACGCTACCCTGATCGCCTGTCTGGACCGGCTGTTCTACAGCACCGCTTTCGACAAGACGATGAAAGTCGGCGCAAGCGTGGCAGTGGCAAGGCGCGGCGGCTGTTCCGCCACCTTCGACGAGTTGAACAAATACTTCACCATCACCGGTATGCCGGTGGCTTCCAGCCAGTACTGGAACAGCGTACACGGTCGGGCGGCCGGTGAGGCGGTGCAGGACGACGAAGGTCTGCAGACAATGCGGGTGCTGGCAAGGAATATGACCTTCCTGATGAAGAGCATCGCGCTTGGGAAGGAACAGTTCGGCCTGCCGGAAACAGAAAAGCGCGTTTATACCCACTACATACGATAACACAGACAATCAGGGCGTTCTCCAATGTCGCTAAGGAGACGCCCCGATTTATTTTTCCGGCAAACCTGCGTTAACTGCTTTATTTTAAAAACCTGACTGCCGTTTACTATATCTGCACTTTTATCAACGTTTCAGCAACTGTACTGTTAACACCGGGAGAAAATCCCGGATTAATGTGTCAACCCCATAACGTCCTCCACCGGCAGCGCCAGCACTACCCCGTGCGCCTCCGTTCCGAGGCCGCATACGGAAGCGATCGCCGTCATGATCTCCGTCTTGCGCTCCTTGGGCACCACAATCATGACGAAATCCTGCTCTTCCTGTACCTTAATGCCGAAATGCCTGCTGACACTCTTGGAATTGCGCCGACGTCCTTTCATCACCGTACCGCCCTTGGCTCCCGCATTCCGCGCGGCATCCACCACGTCGTCACTGTAACCGCCGTCTACCGAAACCCAGATCACCGTATATTCCGCCTTCTCGCCCATCTGCTCTTCCTCTCCCTTCGGCATTTCCTTCTTCGACGCCTCTATCTCCGTCCATGCCCGTTCCTCTTCATCCAGAACCTGCAAAATATGGTTCTGCAGGGCATTCAGCGGAATCGTGATCGCGATGCCCCCGCCTTTATGGCGAAAATGAAGCTGCTTATACAACATCTCAAATACGGTCTTAACCTGGCTTTTGGGCAGTACCGCCCCCGAAAGAAGCCTGGTAG
>VSOD01000479.1 GCA_009774655.1 Lachnospiraceae bacterium | reverse complement strand
GTATGGAGTGATGTGAATGGCTTATTAGTGATTGGTTATCCCAAAAACAGCTATATGAAAATTACCAGCAATTATTATCCTATTGACATGGTTCGTAAAATTCCCCTCTTTTTTCCTGGCATCATTGTATTCGACCTGTTGGTTCTATTCCTTGCCTATTCACGTTCCAAAGCACAAATCAGCAAAAATACAGAACCAATTATTTCCTCGATTGCCACCTTGTCGGAAGGGAAAAGCATAAACCTTTCTGTAAGCGGCGAACTGTCAGAAATAGCTGACAGCATAAATAAAGCATCTAATATCATCAGCCGCCAGAATACTGCACGGGCAAATTGGATCAGCGGTGTATCCCATGACATACGCACTCCATTATCCATGATTATGGGATATGCGGATAGAATTGTTAATGACGAAAATGCCAGTAGCCGGATTAAGGAGCAGGCGGCCGTTATATCCCGTCAAAGTATCAAAATAAAAGATTTAGTGCAGGATTTGAATCTCGTATCAAAGCTTGAATATGAAATGCAGCCTCTGCGGAAAGAAAATATCCGACTTTCAAAACTGTTACGTTCCTATGCTATAGACCTGATAAATAGTGGTCTGCCGGATTTCTATTCTTTAGAGGTGAATATTTCTCCTGACTCTGAAAACAGCATGATAGAATGTGATGCAAAATTGATTACACGAGCCGTCAATAATCTGGTTCAAAACAGCATCCACAGCAATCCCAAAGGCTGCACAATTATTTTGTCATTACAGATGATAGAAAGCAAACTTCTTTTAACCGTTCAGGATAATGGCATTGGTATTTCTGCTGAAAAGTTAGAAGAACTGAAAAGCAAGCCACATTACATGGAGAGTACCGATGACCGCTTAGATCTCCGTCATGGCTTAGGACTTCTTTTAGTACGACAGATTATTGAAGCACACCACGGAACAATAGAAATAGAAAGCAGACTACAGCAAGGGTACAAAACTTATATATACTTCTCAGGCACCACCAAACCATGAGCAAATCACAAAACTGTATCATGGAAATGTGCATAACTGGCTATTATGTTATGGAATAGAAATTAACAACGGAGAGACCAAAGTTTACAGAGACGGATCTTTGTTGGAGAAAGGTTACGAAAAAATAAAGATAAAGAGAAATTAATCGTATATAGAAGATCAGTCCATTGAGACTGATCTTCTATATGGATAAAAGGAAATCAGCAATTATTATCTTATCAGCACAAAAGCCTCATAAGGCTGCAACGTCATTTCAGTCTTTCCATATTCATTTCCCATATTAGCGATCAGGCAGGATGCCCCCGCGAATTCCTCCGGTACGGCAAAAGTCGTCTCGTGGTCGCAGAAGCTGCAGACTACCAGCAGCCGTTCGCTTTCCAATGTCCGGGTGTAAACGAAGAGTTCTTCGCTTTCTTCCAAAAGCAGTTCATAGCTGCCGTACACCATGATCGGATTCTCTTTTCTGAGGGCAATCAGTTTTTTATAATAGTGGAACACGGAGTCTGGATCTGCCGTCTCGGCTTTGGCGTTGATCTCCTTGTAATTGGGGTTTACCGCGATCCAGGGAGTGCCGGTGGTGAAGCCGGCCTGGGCGGAGTCGTCCCACTGTACCGGTGTTCTGGCATTGTCGCGGCTCTTGTAAAGGAGGCATGGCCAGAATACATCATGGGACAGCGGCCCTTCTTTGCACCATTCCCGATAGGCGTTGATACTCTCGATATCGCGGAAGTCCTCCGGGCTCTGGAACGGATAGTTGGTCATGCCCAGCTCTTCGCCCTGATAGATATAAGGGGTGCCCTGCAGCATATGAAGACAGGTGGCCAGCATTTTGGCGGAAGCCTCTCTGAACTGCGGGCGGTCGTCGCCAAAGCGGGAGACCGCGCGGGGCTGATCATGGTTATCCCAGAAAAGGCTGTTCCATGCCGTACCGTACAGCTCTGTCTGCCAACGGGACAGGGTCTTTTTTAAGGTGGTGAGGGGCAGCTTTTCATCTGTCCACTTACCGTATTTGCCGTCGCCTTCGACGTGCTCGAACTGGAATACCATATTGAGCTCGCGGGCATTCTCGCCGGCGTATTGTTTTGCCGTCTCTGTAGTTACGCCTGCCGTCTCACCGACTGTCATGATATCATATTTCGATAATACTTTTTCGTTCATTTCCTGCAGATATTTGTGAACATTGGGGCCGTGGGTGCAGTAAGGGCCGAAATCACCGTACAGGCCGTGGATCTCGCCGTCAGGCATTTCCTTCGTCTTGGAGATCAGGCTGATCACGTCCATCCGGAAGCCGTCGATACCCTTTTCACACCACCAGGTCATCATATCGAACACTTCTGCGCGCACTTTCGGATTGTCCCAGTTTAAGTCCGGCTGCTTTTTAGAGAAAAGATGCAGATAGTACATAGCGGTGGCCTCGTCATACTGCCATGCCGACCCGCCAAAACATGCGCCCCAGTTGTTGGGCGGTGTCTGCTCGTCCTTCCCTTCACGCCAGATATAGTAATCGCGGTATGCATTATCCTTTGATTTTCGGCTCTCCATAAACCATTTATGTTCATCGGAGGTATGGTTCACCACCAGATCCATGACGATGCGGATGCCTCTTTCATGGGCGGCCGCCAGCATCTCGTCGAAGTCCTCCATCGTGCCGAATTCTTCCATGATCGCCTGATAGTCACTGATATCATAGCCGTTGTCGTCATTGGGCGACTGATACACCGGCGAGAGCCAGATCACATCAATCCCCAGATATTTCAGATAGTCCAGCCTGCTCGTAATGCCCTTCAGATCCCCGATACCGTCCCCGTTACTGTCCATAAAGCTGCGGGGGTAGATCTGATAAATTACCGCTTCTTTCCACCATGTCTTTTTCATAATCATTCTTTCCTTTCTTGATATTCATGATCGCGTCGATGCGAAAACCGGCCAGCCCTTTGTCCAGCCACCATTTTTTTGTCATGATCATACCTTCGTCTTAACGCCGCCCGTGACAGTGCAGATCCTTTCGCTGCGGCTGCCATGCTGCGCTGTTCGCAAATGCTATCTTCATTTTATTGACGGAGCAGAAAAAAGTCTTACGCTTATTTGATTAAAAACTACGAAATTATGACTTTTCTTGACTGCTTTCGGTATTGCAGCGGCGTGGTGCCGGTCTGCTTTCTGAATTCCCGCAGGAAATTGCCAAGGTTATTGTAACCGCATTCCAGACAGATATCCGTGATGGGCAGATCGCTTTCTTCCAGCAGGCGCCGGGTCTGCTTGATGCGATACTCGTTGATATACTCCATGGGCGTGCGGCCGATGGCTTTTTTGAAAAAACGGCAGAAATATTGTTCGTTGAGGCTGATCTGC
>VSOD01000478.1 GCA_009774655.1 Lachnospiraceae bacterium | reverse complement strand
GCTATGCGGAGCCGGGCAGGAAGAAGGAGCCGGAACGTTAGGGGGTGTGAAAATAAGGAGCGGAGCGACGCTGACTCTTCGGGCCATGTTGGCCCGAAGCCGGGTTTGGGGAGGCTCCCCAACAAGCAGATCTTTGCGTTCTGGCCGGAAGGCCGGAACGTAAAAATAGCAACTGTGTGGCCACAGTTGCCCTGCTTGCCATTTAGCGAAACCTGCGATAAACGCCGCAAAAACGGAGGCCCCTACTCGGAAACCTCCGTTTCTCTGGCTTTCTTCAAGCCTTCGGCTGTTGCCTCCATGACAACAAGCTCCTTCTCATTCATGGTGTTAAGCAACACATCAATATGCTTGCGGCAAAGGCTTTCTTTATTCCCGCTGTCACTGTGTATGAACTGGTCCACGGAAATATCAAACATGCTGACGAGTTTAACGAAAACACCAAAACTCGGATACTGCCCTTTGTTCTCGATATTCATAATCGTGTGGGACGTACGCCCCACAAGCTCTGCAAGGTATTCCTGCGTCCAGCCTCTTTTCTCGCGGGCGTCTTTTATCGCCAGCCCGAGACCATGAAAATCAAATCTATCTTCATAATGTTCCATACAATATCACCCAAACTTATTTTATATTTAAGGTGTTAGTATGTGAATTAAATACAATTTTATGTTTGGTATTATTTAATTGCATGTTCTCTAAAAATACCCACTTGACATATGTATGACGCTGTGTTACTCTTAAAGCGTAACACGATGTCATACTTGAAGGAGGAAATCAAAATGGTACAGCAAATATCAGATGCGGAATTTGAAATTATGAAAGTGGTATGGGCTAACGGAGAAAAACCGACGCTTTTTGCCAGTCTTACAGCAGATTTAGCGGCCAAAGGGAAACCCTGGCAAAAAAACACCCTTATCACGCTTTTAAACCGGCTCGTCAATAAGGGATTTTTGAAAGCGAAAAAAATCGGCCGTTGTAATGAATACACCCCTCTTGTATCGGAAAGCGACTACCACAAAACACAGACTAAAAACTTTCTGGATAAAATTTATGAGGGGGACGCAAAATGGCTTGTTTCCGATTTGATTTCTGGCGATCTGCTGACAGACGAGGAATATGAGGAATTGAAAAAGCTCCTGGAGAAAGGAAGAACAAAAAAATGAACATTTTATTGAAAATATTTTTGTCTATGTCTTTTTCCGGAGCATTGCTTATACTACTGTTACTTGTGGGAAAAAGATTCTTCAAAGACAAAATCAGCAGACAATGGCAGTATTATATCTGGCTCATTGTTATTGTACGGCTATTACTGCCGTTAGGACCAGAAACAAACTTGATGGGAAAAACCTATCAGACAATCGATCAGGCGATAACTCATTCTGTTTCCCTGCCGCAACAGCCGTTACCCTCTGGTAATTCAAATGCTTTCAATGTTCCTGCTTCCGGTATGGAACATGGAGGCCAGAATACTGTCGAACCTAAAGACAATTCCATATCCTATCACCCGGTTAGAGATATTCTGTCTTTATTTGCCAATCATGTTTGGCTTATCTGGCTCATGGTTGCATTGATTCTTTTGGTACAAAAAATAACGGCATATCATAGCTTTCTCCGATATGTCAATGCCGGGTTACATCCGGTTTCCAATGTTGAGCAATTAGACCGGCTTTCTGCTATCGCGGAACAGACTGGCAGAAAAAGACCAGTAGAGCTTTGTGTCAATCCATTGGTTTCGTCCCCTTTGCTGATTGGGTTCTTCCGGCCATGCATTGTTTTGCCAAGCGCAGATATTTCGGAGAAGGACTTTCAATATATCGTATTGCATGAATTAACGCATTACAAACGGCTGGATATGTTCTATAAATGGCTGGTACAAATTACTGTCTGTCTGCACTGGTTCAATCCGCTTGTTTATTTAATGAGGCGTGAAATTACAAAAGCATGTGAATTTTCTTGTGATGAAGCGGTCCTCTCAAAAATGGGATATGATAACGCACAGGATTATGGCGAAACTCTGCTTGACGCAATGGCAGCAGTTGGAAAGTATAAGGAATCTCTTGCCGCCGTTACGCTTAGTGAAAACAAACAATTATTAAAAGAAAGGTTAGGTGCGATTATGAATTTAAAAAAACAAACTAAAGCAGCTAAAGTTTTAACTGTTATGTTGACCTTATGTGCAATTATAGGAGCGTCCTTTATTGGAATTTATACAATAAGTACAGCCACAGATCAGGCACATGCAGCAGCCCCTTCCGGGGTGCAAACAAACCTGACAGATAATCCCTCCTTATCACTGGATATAAGTAGTTGTGCTGTGAATGTTTTACCGGCAGCTGATGGCAAAATTTCCGCTGAATATAACAGTGAGGTTTATGATGTAAAAATTGATGAACAGGAAGATAGCCGGAAGGTATCCATTTCATGTAAAACGAGGACGAACACAAATGATGAAACCATAAAATTATATATTCCTGCCATTGCTTATGGAAATATTGATTTGAGTATTGACAGTGCGCATTTTACTTGTGACCTTATAAAATCAGGGAATATTACTGGTGAGTTCAATATGGCTTCTGTCTTTTTGGTCTTACCGGAAGGTTTCTCCGGTTCTTTAGACGCAGTTGCAAATAGTGGATATTTTCAGCTGATTTCTAAAGATGATTTTAAAAATACCAATACAACAATTACTGACAATGGAGAATGGGGAGAAATATATACTCCTAAAAATTTCAAGGAAAATGGCGACACTTATTCGTATACAAATGGTACTGAAAATAATATCATCAAAGTAACTCGAAAAGGTTCTGGTGTTATGGGGATTTATTCTTCAAACTCTATGGATGTTTTCAATATGGAAGCATTTGATTCATCAGATTTTCCAGAGGAATGGATGAATTTATGGTCAGACACATGGCAAGGTACACCCTGGGAGGAGGACTGGTGGCAGAATAGCTGGAAAGAAGATGATGAAAACTAAAATCAAGTCTAGTTGATTTTTCTGTAAAGATTTGTGTATGGGCGGACAAATGCAGGTGTTAATCGACTGCTACCCAACGGGGAAATAAAAAAAACCGTTGTTTTGGTAGCTGAATAAATGTGCGCCCAAACAAAATACAGTAGCCTTTCGGCGGTTTGGAAATAAAAATTTCAAGCCGCCGTTTTCTTTTTCAAAAATGAGAATATGGAGGGTGTGTTAATGTCGCCCTTTTTCAAGGATATGGCGGTATCAAATGCTTAAAAGCATTGGGAGGTATCGCTGTGTCCTTATTTCTTTTTCAACTGTCTGAACCGTCAAAAAAAGCCCGCCCCCTTGGAAGGGTAATTCCGGCAATCAATGTGAAATAATTCAATCCAAAAACGATAGTTATAT